>DATMXT010000057.1:0-10398 GCA_035561375.1 Terriglobales bacterium
GTATCCCTCTTTGACAAGAAAAAATTTCAAATCTGAAAGCGTCTTTTTTTACAAGGATTTTTTGCCTCCCCCTCGCATATCATGTACTGTTGCCGGAGAGGTTGTCCGCACTGCGGACAAGAGCGGCATTCGAGGAGGGACGTCGATGGGCAGAAAGCTGATCAACGCGATTGCCGGCGCGCTTGCGGCGGGGCTGCTGCTGCCCCTCATTGTCATCTTGCTGTTTGCGCCGCCAAAGGAGGAGCCGGCCGAGCCCGTCATGGGCGGACAATCCGAGAATATGATTTTAGTCTACTACACAAAGGAGGACCGGGTGGCCGCCGCCGACATTGAGGAGCACCTCATAGGCGTTTTGGCGGGGGAGATCCCGGCCTCTTTTTCACCGGAGGCCATCAAGGCACAGGCCGTTGCGGCGCGCTCCTATATTATGTACAAGAAGGGGACCGCCTCCCACAAAGGGGGCGCCGACGTCTGCACCGACTACCGGCACTGCAAGACCTGGCTGTCGGAGGGGGAAATTCAGGAGCTCTACGGTGACAAGGCCCTGGAGGCCACGGCCATCTTCAAAGCTGCCGTCGAGGCCACAAAGGGGGAGGTGCTGGTCTACGGCGACAAGGTGGCGCTCGCCGTCTTCCACGCCATGTCGGGCGGAGGGGCCACCGAGTCGGCGGCCGAGGTCTGGGGCGGGGACTACCCCTACCTTGTCAGCGTCCCGACAGACGACGAGGGGTTTGAGGGCTACGAGACCACGGTGACCTTCGGGGTAGAGGAGTTTTGGGAAATTGCCGCCTCGGTCGGAGCGACGCCGGAGGGGCGGAGCCCCTACACCGTCGTCTCCCGGAGCACGGGGGGCGGAGTGGCGCAGTGTACGATTGGTGGAGTCGCCCTGACCGGCGTGCAGGTGCGGGCCCTCTACGGGCTGCGCTCGGCGGGCTTCATTGTCAAAGTGACCGAAGAGACCGTCACCTTCACGGTCGAGGGCAGCGGCCACGGCGTGGGCATGAGCCAGTGCGGGGCCGAGAACATGGCGCGGAGCGGGTCCTCCTATGCCGATATTCTCGCCCATTACTATCCCGGCTGCACAAGGACGTATATTTCCGACATACAGGGTCAAGACTAAGTTCAAGGCGGCGAAAGCCCCCTTAACCCTGTATGAAAGGAAGTAAAACTGTATGGGTAAAAAGCCACTGGACAAGCGCGGAACGCTGGCGGCCGCAATTATACTGGTGGGGGCCTTCTTAGCCGGCGGCGGTGCGTACCTGGCCGTGCGCGACGCCTTTGTGAAGGACACAATCCCGGAGCCCGAACCTTTCCGGCTTGAGGTGCCCGAGACCGAGCTCATTGAGGAGCCGACCTCAGATGTCTCGTCGGAGGACCTTGTGGCGGTGCCGCAGGTCCCGGTCGAGCCGGATGATACCGAGACCGTAGACGAGCCCACCGAAGAGCCCGAAGAGGAATCCGCAGCCCAGGTCTCCTCAACCCCGACGTCGGCCGACACCTCAGTGAAACAGCTCTATATCAAGCCGGTTGACGGAACCGTCACCAAGCCGTGGTCCGGGGAGGAGCTCGTCTGGAGCGAAACGCTGGGCGACTACCGCGTCCATACCGGCTGCGACATTGCGGCCACGGCCGGCAGCAAGGTCAGGGCCATGGCCGACGGAGAGGTCTCCGACATCTACTACGACGACCTGCTCGGCTACTGCATTGAGATTGACCACGGCAACGGGGTCATCACCCGCTACTGCAATCTGCTGGACGGCCAGGTCGCGGGCATTGAAGTCGGGGCAAGTGTCAAAATGGGCGACGTCATCTCCGGCGTCGGCGAGACGGCACTGGCAGAGGCGGCCGAGGGTGCGCACCTCCACCTTGAGGTTCTGAAAGACGGGGTGCGAGAAAACCCGCAGGAATTTTTCAAGTGAATAAGCGTAAAAACCACCGGAAACCCGGTGGTTTTTTACTTAGCGTCAGCCGTATTTTTCTTCGTTTTTATGAGTTTTGAATGTCGCTCTCGGCTCGGTGCCCTTGAGCATGCGCGCGATGTTGGAGCGGTGGTTGTAGACGAGGAAGAGGGCCACGATGACGCAGTAGACCATGAAGACGGTCCAGCCGCGGTCCCAGATGTACGCGCCGAGCGGGTAGCTCCAGCCGCCTAAGGCCGCCCCCAGCCCCATCATGCGGAAAGTGAGGCAGATGCCGAGCCAGCAGCACAAAAACAAAATGGCGCACCGCCAGTCCACCGTGAAAATGGCGCCGCCGGCCGTCGCCACGCCCTTCCCGCCCTTAAAGCCGAAGTAGAGCGGGAAGCAGTGGCCGAGAAAAGAGGCCCCGCCGCCCAAAATCGCGCCGACAGGCCCCGCGAGCGTCCAGCCGATGACGCCTGCCGCAATGCCCTTGGCGATGTCCCCGACCGCCGTGAAAGCGCCGGCCTTGAGCCCGACCGTGCGGGTGATGTTGCTGGCGCCGGCGTTGCCGCTGCCGTACTGCCGGATGTCCATTTTTTCGTACCTTTTGGCAATGATGATGGCAAAGCTGACGCTCCCGAGCAGATAGCCGATGACGGCGGCGAGAATGCCGGTGAGGGGGGTCAGCGGCATGCCTTGCCAGGTCAGGATGCCCCGCTGAACGAAATAAATCACTGCTTTTCGCTCCTTTCACGAATGATGAAGCGGATGACGGTGCCCTCCAGTCCGAAAACCTGCCGAATCTGGTTTTCGAGGTACCGCTGATAGGAGAAGTGGAAAATTTCAGGCCGGTTGCAGAAGATGACAAAGGTCGGCGGCGCGACCGACACCTGGGTCATATAGTAAATTTTCAGGCGCTTGCCCTTGTCGGTCGGCGGCTGCACCTTGAGCGTGGCGTCGGCCAGCACCTCATTTAAGCGGCCGGTCGAAATGCGGGTGCAGCTCTGGGCGTAGACGTAGTTGATGAGCTCAAACAGGTTTTTGACCCGCTGGCCGGTCAGGGCCGAAATGAAGAGCACCGGCGCATAGCTCATAAACGAGAGGGCCGCCTCCACTTCCTTGCGCATTTTCTCCAGTGTGCCGGTCTCTTTTTCCACCAGGTCCCACTTGTTGACCACAATGACCACGGCCTTGCCGGCCCCGTGGGCGAGCCCCGCGATTTTGGTGTCCTGCTCGGTCACGCCGTCCGTGGCGTCAATGAGCACGAGGCAGACGTCGGCCCGGTCGATGGCCATGTGGGCCCGCAGCACCGAGTACCGCTCAATCGACTCGGTCACCCCGCGCTTGCGGCGAAGCCCGGCCGTGTCGATGAAGATATATTTGCCCTGCTCATTTTCAAAGGCGCTGTCAATGGCGTCTCTCGTCGTACCCGGCACATCCGACACGATGACCCGCTGCTCCCCCAAAATGCGGTTGACAAGCGACGACTTCCCGGCGTTGGGCTTGCCGATGACCGCCACCTTGATGACGCCCTCCTCCTCCGGCTCCTTTTCGTCCCACGGCAGCCGCGAGATGATCTCGTCAAGCAGGTCGCCGGAGCCCAGCCCGTGGGTCGAGGAGACGGCGAAGGGGTCGCCGAGCCCCAGCCCGTAAAACTCATAGTACTCCGGGGGCAGCTCCCCCGTGACGTCGACCTTGTTGACGACGAGGATGACGTCTTTTTTCGCTTTTTTAAGCATGGTGCCGACAGCCTCGTCGGCCGCCGTCAGGCCCGTCTGCATGTCGACCATGAGCAGCACGAGGTCGGCCGTCTCAATGGCGGTCTCGGCCTGGGCGCGCATGTCGGCCATGATCTGGCCCTCCGGCGTCGGCTCAATGCCGCCGGTGTCGGCCAGCGTAAAGGTTTTGCCGTTCCACTCGCAGTCGGCGTAGAGCCTGTCGCGGGTGACGCCCGGCGTGTCCTCGACAATGGAGAGTCTCTGTCCCACCAGTTTATTGAATAAGGTCGACTTGCCGACGTTTGGCCTGCCGACAATCGCTACAATCGGTTTCATATTTCCTCCCCTGTCAAGGCTTTAATTAATCCTGCCGCATCCGGCTCAAAGATTATGACGGGTGCGCCCACCGCCTGTTCCAGCTCTTTCACAGTCACATCATCGAGAAAACGGTCTCTTTCATAGCGCAGCATCACCGAGGGGACGAGCAGCGCGTCGCCGACGTCAATCCCCTTTAGCTGACTGATGATATCCTGCCCCGTCACAAGCCCCGCAACCGTGATGTTGGGGCCGAAAAAGCGGTTTTCAATTTTGACAAGCCGCGCTTCAAGCCGCCCTTCGCAGTGCCCCTGCACCTTTTCAAAGAGCTCCGCCACCGTGGGGCAGGCGGCGGCCCCCGTGACGCCGGTCACCCGGCGGAGTTTGGCGGGCGGGCAGATGCCGTCAAGAAGGGTTTCGAACTCCTCGCGCAGCATGGCCAGCATCCCAACGCCGTTTTCGTACTGTGGGTAGTCGTCGTAAAAGGTCCCGTCCGGAATGTCCCGCCCCGCCTGCAAAAAGAGCTCGTCAGAGGGGTAGACAACCCGGCGCCCCTCGGCGGCGATGACACTGTCCCCCGCCGCAAGCACCCGGCCAAGCACATCCTCCGCCTCCTCTTTTGTGAGGGGGCGAAGCGGATAGAGCCCCTCGCGGTACCTCGTCAGCCCCGCCGGCACGACGGCCACGCTGTCTAAGGCCGGCAACAGCTCTAATAGGTCTTGCAGCGTGGAGGAGAGCTCCTCCCCGTCGTTGAGCCCGGCGCAGACGACAATCTGGCAGTTGAGGGAAAGCCCCGCCCCCGCAAACCGGCGCAAGGCCGCAAGGCTGTCCGCGCCGCGCTGGTTCCCCAGCATCATGGCGCGCAAAGACGGGTTTGTCGTGTGCACCGAGATGTTGATGGGGCTGACGCGGTAGTCGACCATGCGGGCGACGTCCCGCTCCGACAGGTTTGTCATGGAGATGTAGTTGCCCATCAAAAAGGAGAGCCTGGCGTCGTCGTCCTTGAAATAGAGGGTCTCCCGCATGCCGGGCGGCAGCTGGTCAATGAAGCAGAAGACGCAGCGGTTGGCGCAGCTGCGCTGCGCGTCCATCAAAAAGCTCTCGAAGGTCAGCCCCAGGTCGTCATAGGCGGGCTTAGGCACCGTGACCCGCCGCCCGTTTGCCATGGTCAGGGTCGGCCCTCTGGCCTGCGACAGGTGCATATAGTCGAGCACGTCGAGCACTTTTTTGCCGTTGATTTCGGCAAGGTGTTCCCCGACTTCCACATATCCTTTGGAAGGGCCGTCCACCCCTGTGATTAAAATTCCCATTTCAGTATAGACTCTATCTCCAATGTGTTCAAGGCGAAACAGCAAAAGCGGTCAGCCCATAAAGTGAAAAAAAGCTGTGACGCTTTGTCGCCACAGCTTCTTTTTTACGCTTCCTTTTCCTTGACGACGACTGCTTTGCCGCCGTAAAAACCGCAATGCGGGCACACTCTGTGCGGAGCGATGAGCTCCTTGCACTCGCGGCAACGAACGAGCGTTGGGGCTGTGAGCTTCCATACGGCGCTGCGGCGGGAGTGCTTGCGCGCCTTGGATGTATTCCCCTTCGGTACTGCCATAGTTTACACCTCCGACGATATATATCTTATGATTCGTGTTTATCAAACAGTTCCCGCAGCGCGTCCCATCTGGGGTCGCTGCGGTCGGGCTCGCAGCCGCACTCGCCTTCGTTCTTGTCTGTGCCGCAGATGGGGCACAGGCCCTTGCAGTCCTCTTTGCAGAGGTGTTTGAAGGGCATGTGAAGCCCGATGAGGGCGGCGGTCTGCGCGCTTAGGTCAACGCGGCTGTCTTTGGCGTAGATGAGTTCGTCCGTCTCCTCCGCGGCGGGGTCGGTAGTCACCATCGCGTCAAGCGGGTAGCAAAAGTCGAGCTCATACGGTTTTGTGCAGCGGTCACAGAGAAAATGCAGCTTGCCCGACGCCTCCATGGCAATGCGCACGGCGCCGTACAGACCCGAGACCCGACCGCAGACATGAACCGGCTCCCGCAGCGGCTTTTCGCCGTATGCGCCCTCGAGCTCCGACAGGTCCAGCTGCGTGTCGAAATCAATTTGTTCACCGTCGTTTTTTAAAACGGGTGAAATGTCAATTCTCATAGTACCTCCGCGAACAGCAACAATTATTATATCGTCGATGATGAGTAATGTCAACTGTTTTCTGGTGCGACTTTTTCGGTTTTAAAGGCGTTTCGACTTACAGGCACACGGTCTTTCGAGCCGTTTTTACAGGGCGTTGGTGTTAGGCTGTGCCACTGTCCTCATCATATACACATCCCCGGCCGCTGTCAAGCGACTTGTGCATAACCGCTAAAATTGCTCGTCAAATATTAGATTATTCACCAAATCGCGCATTGCGGAGCCTGCCGCGCTTGTTGTATAATTGTAGACAGTCGTATTCATACGACGAACATTTTTTTAGAGGAGTGTCATGAATGGAACGCCAATTCAACTTCGCCGCAGGCCCATCCGCAATGCCTCTGCCCGTCCTCGAACAAATCCGCGATGAGATGTTATGTTATCCGGGTGCAGGAAGCAGCGTGCTGGAGATGAGTCATCGATCACCGGCGTTCCAGGAAATCCACACGAAAGCGCAGGAGTCGCTGCGCCGCCTCATGCGCATCCCCGAGGACTACGCCGTCCTCTTCCTTCAGGGCGGGGCCTCGCTCC
Source organism: Terriglobales bacterium (assembly GCA_035561375.1). Lineage (GTDB taxonomy): Bacteria > Bacillota > Clostridia > Oscillospirales > Feifaniaceae > DATMXT01. The sequence goes on from DATMXT010000057.1 coordinate 6,644, forward strand.
AGTTCTCCATGATTCCGATGAACCTCATGGAGAGAGGCGGCGTCGCCGACTACGCCGAGACCGGCAGCTTCGCCAAGAAGGCCGCCGTCGAGGCGGCCCGGTGGGGGACCGTTCACACGATATTCTCCGGCAAGGCCGAAAACTACAGCCGCATTCCCGAGCTCACCGGGGATATGCTGTCAAAGGACGCATCCTATCTTCATATCACCGGCAACAACACGATTTACGGTACGACCTACCACAAATGGCCCAAAACGGGCGGCATTCCGCTTGTGGCCGACCTCTCCTCCTGCATTCTGGGCCTTGACGTCGAAGTGACGGATTTTGACCTCATTTACGCCGGCGCGCAAAAGAACATGGCCCCGGCCGGGCTGACCGTCGTCATCGTCAAAAAGTCGCTGCTCAAAGATACGCCCCCCGAAGTGCCGGCCATGCTCAGCTATAAGCTGGCGGCCGACAACGACTCCATGTACAACACCCCCAACTGCTTTGCCATCTACGCGGCGGGGCTCGTGTTCAAGTGGCTCGAGGTGCAGGGCGGCGTTGCCGCCATGGAAGCCGTCAACCGCGAGAAGGCGGCGCTGCTCTACGACGTCATCGACGCGTCAAAGCTCTACAAGGGCTGCGCCGAGGAGGGTTCGCGTTCAATCACAAACGTCACCTTCACGCTGCCCACTGAAGAGCAGACGGCCGAGTTCATCAAGCTCGCAAAGGGCAAGGGCATCATCAACATCAAGGGGCATAGGGCCGCCGGCGGCATTCGCGCCAGCATTTACAACGCCATGCCGGTTGAAGGGGTTCGGGCGCTCGCCGATTTCATGAAGGAGTATGAGACAAAATCATGCACTATATAGAAAAAAAGAACAACATCTCGGATTTGATTTACACGGTGCTGGGCGATGAGTTTGCGGTCGGCGAGCACTTCGAAGCCCCCGACGCATACCTCGTCCGGTCGGCCGACCTGCACGGCGATGCGCTGCCTGAGAGCCTCCTCGCCATCGGAAGAGCCGGGGCCGGCGTCAACAACATCCCGATCGACCGGTGCAACGAAAAGGGCATCATCGTCTTCAACACCCCCGGCGCAAACGCCAACGCCGTCAAGGAGCTGGTGCTTGCCGGAATGCTTTTGGCGGGCCGGAAAATCATCTCGGGCATCGACTGGTGCAAGTCGCTTCAGGGCGGCGGCGAAGCCGTCACGGAGACCGTCGAGGAGGGCAAAAAGCAGTTCACGGGGCCCGAGCTCGCCGGAAAGACGCTGGGCGTCATCGGCCTTGGCGCCATCGGCGTGCAGGTCGCCAACGCCGCCCACTACGGGCTTTCGATGAATGTGCTCGGGTACGACCCCTATATCTCGGTCGACGCCGCGTGGGGCCTCTCCCGCTCGGTGCGCCACGCCGCAAGCCTTGACCAGATCTACGCCGAGTGCGACTATGTGACGCTGCACCTGCCCTTAAACGCCAGCACCAAAAATATGATCGGCGCCGTCCAGCTTGAGAAGTTCAAAGAGGGCGCCGTGCTGCTCAACTTTGCCCGCGGCGGCCTTGTCGATTCAAAAGCCGTTGTCGCGGCGCTGGACGGCGGAAAGTTGCGCAGATATGTCACCGACTTCCCGGAGTACGCCCTGCTCTGCTGCAAGGGGGTCATCGCCATGCCGCACCTCGGCGCTTCCACGCCCGAGTCGGAGGAAAACTGCGCCGTCATGGCCGCGACCGAGCTCAAAAACTACCTGCTCTACGGAAACGTGCGCAACGCCATCAACCTGCCAAACTGCGAGCTGCCCAAAAACGGAAATTTCCGCATCACCCTCTTCCACCACAACATCCCGAACATGGTCGGGCAGATCACGGCCATTCTCGCGGCCGACAACATCAACATTGAGCACATGGTCAACAACAGCCGCGGCGAATACGCCTACACCATCATCGACATCGAGCCCCCGGTCGGGGAGGAGGGCCTTGAGAAGCTCCGGGCCATCAAGGGCATGGTGAGAGTGCGGGTGATCGGCTGATGACGGTCAAGGAACGGCTTTCCACCCTCGGCGTTTCGGTGCCCGACATCCTGCTACCGGCGCCGGATGTTGCGCTCCAGACCTTTTCGGTCGTCGCCTGCGACCAGTACACGGCCCGCCCGGCCTATTGGGAGCGGGCGAAAGAGCTCGTGGGCGACGCGCCCTCGGCCCTCAATATGATCCTGCCCGAGGCCTACCTCAAAGAGGACAACTCGGACGACATTGCGCGCATCCACAAGGCCATGCGGTCCTACCTTCAAAAAGAGCTGCTGCGCCCCATCGGCGAGGGCTTTGTGCTGGTCCGCCGGCAGACGACCACGGGCTGGCGCCGGGGGTTGGTGCTGGCCCTCGACCTCGAGCGGTACGACTACTCGCCGGCCTCCAAAAGCCTGATTCGGGCCACTGAGAGCACCATCGCCTCCCGGCTGCCGGCGAGGGTCAAAATCCGGCAGGGGGCGCCACTCGAGCTGCCCCACATTATGGTGCTGGTCGACGACCCCACCAATACCCTCATCGGCCCGCTCGACGCCGCCTGGGACACCCTTGCGCCGCTCTACGACTTCGAACTGATGCAGGGCGCAGGGAGACTTCAGGGCCGCAAAGTGGAAGAACTGGAGCCCGTCTGCGAAGCCCTCGAGGGGCTTGCCAAAGTCGCCAGAGGGCTGCTCTTTGCCATGGGCGACGGAAACCACTCGCTGGCCTCGGCGAGGCTCCACTGGGAGTACCGCAAGGCGAAACTCACGGCCGAGCAGCGCGTGACCGACCCCGCCCGGTACGCCTTAGTCGAGATTGTCAACCTGCACGACCCTGCCCTCGCCTTCGAGCCCATCCACCGGGTGCTCTTCAGCGTCGACAAGGCCGCCTTTGACCTTTGCGACCCCGAGAACCTGCCGCCCCTCCAGCAGCTCCAGCCCGCCCTCGACAAGTGGCTTGCGGCCCACCCGAAGGCCTCCATCGACTACATTCACGGCGAAAAAGAGGCGAGGGAGCTGGGCGAGGAGCCTGGCAACATCGCCCTCATCCTGCCCGAGTTTGACAAGTCCACCCTCTTTGAGATTGTCCGCAAGGACGGGGCCCTCGTGCGCAAGTCCTTTTCCATGGGGGAAGCGCCCGACAAGCGGCACTACCTCGAGGCCAAGCTCATCTGAAAACGGCAAAAAGCCCCCGTACGGGGGCTTTTTCTTTTCACATCGGGAAAAATGTGGTATACTGACAGGCAAAAGGGGGTCTGTTCGCCCGATAAGAGGGCGGACAGGCTGAAATACATTGACGACAAAAGACGGGAGAATGACTATGCACTGCACACGCAAAGTGACGGGAGACCTCTACTGGGTGGGCGCAAACGACCGCAGACTCGCCATGTTCGAGGGGGTCTATTCGGTGCCCCGCGGCGTCTCCTACAATTCCTATCTGCTCTTAGACGAGCGCACCGTGCTTTTCGACACGGTCGACAAGGCCGTGGGCAAGGTCTTTTTCGAAAACGTCGCCCATGTGCTGGACGGGCGCCCCCTCGACTACCTCGTCATCCACCACATGGAGCCTGACCACTCGGCGACGCTCATGGAGCTTCTCGGGCGCTATCCCGAGGCAAAAGTGGTCTGCAACGCCAAAATCGCCGCCATGGTCGGCCAGTTTTTTGAGCCCCTTCCGGACGAGCGGCTGGTACTTGTCGACGAGACCGCGGTGCTTGGGACCGGCCGGCACGAGCTGCACTTTCGCATGGAGCCCATGGTGCACTGGCCGGAGG
>DATMXT010000058.1:0-8779 GCA_035561375.1 Terriglobales bacterium
CGACGCTGGCCCACGGCGGCAGCGTCTCGCCGCCAAACGAATAGGTGACCCCCATGAACTCCTTAAAGCCCGCAACATAGGCGTCGGCCCCGGCGAAAGTGACCGACAGGGGCTCTTGCATGAGCACCTGCCTAAACAGGACGGCCGAGTGGGAGATGGGAAAGGCCTTGATGACGGTCTGCACCGAGGCAGGCAGGCTGCCGATGGGCATGTAGATGCCGGTGAGAAAGCCGATGAGGGTGCCGATGATGGTGCTGGCGGTGCCAAAGGCCTGCTGACTTTTGAAAAACGAGGCCATGAAGCAGACAAGGGAGGTGTTGGCCATGGTTGCAAGCAGGATGAGGCCGGCGGATTTACACAGGGCCGCGGGGCCCGGCAGTCTGCCGCCGCGCAGCAGGATGTAGGCCTCGACAACCGCGAAGGTGACAAACGACATGATGATGCCGATGGCGAGCGCGCTGCCGAGATAGCCCGCCGTCAGGCGGCTTTTTTTGACCGGCGAAGCGTAAAAATCATAGTCGATTTTTTTGACCTTGTCGTCGATCATGACCCCGAAGGCCCCCATGGTGGTCGTGACCGAGGCCACCGACAACAGCCCCGAGAGAAGCCAGCTGTTCATGAGAAATTCGGCGTCCGGCAGCCCCTTCAGCTCGCCGGACAGCCAGGCGTCGCCGAGGAAGGTCGCGTAGAGCCCGATGATGATGAAGACCGCGAGCAGGGAGAAGAAGACGGCGCTCTTGTCCCTGAAATAGAGCTTTAAGTTGCGCTTTAAAAACAGACTCATTCGCGCAGCCCTCCTCCCGTAATGCCGATAAAGGCGTCGTCCATGGAGCCCTGCAGTACCTGAAATCCGCTGATGTAGGGCTTTGCAGCCGCCAAAACCGGCAGCGCCGCCATAGTCTGGGGCAGTTTGACGACGACCTGGCCCGCATACGCTTCAAAGCCGACCTGCATCGACTCAAGGGCATCGCAGAGCCCCGCCTCGTCCGCCGGGTAGAGCCGCAGCGTGTCCGAGGCGTACTCAGTACGAAGCGTTTCGGGCCGGCCCTTTGCGGCGATTTCGCCGTGGTCGATGACGACGACGTAGTCCGAGTCGGCCGCCTCCTCCATGTAGTGGGTCGTGAGAAAGACCGTCATGCCCCACTCGGCCTGCAGGCGTTTGACCGTCTGCCAGATGTTTTTGCGGGTCTGGGGGTCCAGCCCCGTCGTGGGCTCGTCGAGGAAGAGAATGCGGGGCTTGAAGAGCAGCGCCCGGGCGATGTCGGCCCTGCGCCGCTGGCCGCCCGACAGCTTGCCGTAGGGGCGGTCGAGGATGTCGGCCAGCTCGGCGGCCTGCGCCGCCTCGTAGACGGCCGTTTTGATTGCGGCCCTGTCTCCGGTGTAGAGCCCGGCCCGCACGGTCAGGTTCTCGCGCACCGTGAGCAGGTCGTCGAGCACATGGTCCTGAAACACAATTCCGATGATGTTCCGGATTTCCTCGCCCTCCCGGCGCAGGTCGTGGCCGCCGATCTCGCAGGCGCCGCCGTCAAAGGCCAGCAGCGTGCACAGGATGTTGATGGTGGTCGACTTGCCGGCGCCGTTGGGGCCTAAAAACGAGAACAGCTGCCCCTGCTCCACGTAAAAGCTGACGTCTTTGACCGCGGTGACGGGGCCGTAGCGCTTGGTGAGGTTTGTCACCTCAATGATTTTGTCCATTCTCTATTCCCCTTTCCGCAAGTCATCCTATGCGCAAAGCGCGGCATTTTCAATGGGCCCCTGTGCAACCTGCAACGAGGGTGCGGTAAGCTGCTAAAAAGAGGCGGCAAGCTGGCAACCTGCCGCCCTATAAAAGCCGCCTTATTGCTGCGGGCCGTAGCGCTCCCTCAGCTTGTCGTTGAGCTGCTCGGTCACTTTCCGGTCTCGGCAGTCGGTGACAAAAGACACCGCCAGATAGATGAGCACGATGCTGAGCAGGAGGCCGCCGACTTCAATGCCCCGCCCGAGGTTGACCCATCCCCAGCGCCAGGCCAGCGACAGAATGACTCCCACGAGCAGCAGGAAGTGGAGGACTTCCCGGAGCCGCATTTCGCCCCGCGTCAGCTCCCGGCGGGAATAGAAGACGGCAAGCGGCAGGTCGCCGGCGGCCGCCATCCATAAAATCCGGCCTAAATCGGCCGTTTGAAAGGTGGCCGTCGGATAGAAGAGCCGGCAAAACAGATAGACCGCCGTGACAGTCCCGGTCGTGATGATAAAAAAGTGGACGAGCATTTTCTTTAGAATTTCTTCCCCGCGCATGCGCTCACCTCCTATATTCCAAGCCGTTTTTTCAGGTCCCCTGTGTACTGCCGCGAAATGATGACTTTTTCACCGTTTTCAAGCATCGCCTCAAACCGCCCGCTCAGGGCCGGGCTCACCGACCTGATTTTAGAGAGGTTTACGATGGCGGATTTCGAAACCCGCAGGAAGTCGCCGACCGCAAGCGCTTCCTCGAGCTCGTACAGCTTTTGCCTCGACTCCAGGACCTTGTCCTTCAGGTAGAGGAAGGTCTTGTTGTCGACGCTTTCAATATAATAGACGGCCGCGGGCTTCAGCCGGTGGATTTCGCTGCCCTGATAGGCCACGAGGGCTTCCTGCGCCTTGAGCTGCGCAACGATGCGCAGAAGTTCCGGCGTCATGGCCCGGCACCGGATGACAATTTGCTCGTCTTCGCCCTCTTTTGGCTCTTCAATGACGATTTTCAAGGCGCTCCACCCCCCTTATTCCGGTTTTCATGTATGCCTGTCCCCATTATAGCACACGGGCTTATTTTTCCATACGAAAAGTTCGGGGAATTTCCCCGGCAGAGCCCTCCCCCATTTTGCCGCGAAGTGTTGACAACAGGACCGCGCCGGCATAAGATATATTGTACAGCATGCTGTACAAACGGAGGAAGCGCAATGGCGACGGAGCGAAATACCGAAAACGAGACGGGGCGGCTGGTTTTGAGGCTTGCCAACACAATCATCAAAAACCGCAACCGGCATTTGGAGGCCCTGAACCTGACGGCCGGACAGGCCGATGCCCTGCAGTTTTTCCTGGCCCATGCGGAGGCCACCGTCACCGAGCTCAAGGACCATCTGGGCATCACCCACCAGACGGCTTGGGGCATCGTGCAGCGCATGGCCGAAAAGGGGCTCGTCACGCAAAGACAGTCCGAAACCGACGCCCGCTGCCGCCTCGTCCTTCCGACCGAAGCCGGGAGGCAACTTGGCATCCGCATGACATATAACCGGGAGCGCACGGGCAGGAAGCTGCTGGGCGGAATGCCCGAAGAAGAGGAGGCCGTCTTCATCCGGTGCCTCGAGAGGGCGCTGAAAAACGTGGAAAACGATTAAACGGCATACGGGGAACGGGCTGACCGGCCCAAATATACAGCATGCTGTACATATGAGAAAAGAGGCTAACTCCATGGGGACGGACGACCGAACCCTTATTTTTGAAAAGCTGCCGGTGCGCGAGGCGGTCTGCCGGCAGGTCATCCCAGCAATCGCAAGCCAGATGATTGCGCTCATTTACAATTTGGCCGACACCTACTTTGTGGGCATGTTAAACCAGCCGGCCCAGACCGCGGCGGTCACCGTCGTGTACGCCTCCTTTGTCATGCTGACGGCGGTCTCCAACCTCTTCGGCGTGGGCGGCGCCAGTATGATTGCACGGGCGCTGGGAAAAAAGGACGTACAGAAGGCAAAACAGGTCTCGTCCGTCTCCTTTTGGGGCGGTCTTTTTTGCGCTGTTTTGTTCTCGGGTCTTTTTTTACTCTTCGAGCACCCGATTCTTAAGCTGTGCGGCGCAAGGGAGGGGACCTATGAGTTTGCGGCGCAGTACGCCAAATGGGTCGTGGTCATCGGCGGGCCCTTCACCGTTTTGAACATGCTGACGGCAAACCTCGTGCGGGCCGAGGGCAGCGCGGTGCAGGCCTCCATAGGCGTGTCCATGGGCGGGCTTTTGAACATCGCGCTCGACCCGCTCTTTGTGCTGCCGCAGTTTCTGGGCATGGGCGCCAAGGGCGCCGGAATTGCGACGGCCTTGTCCAACATGGCGGCCATGGGGTATTTTCTCGTCTATCTCGCGCGCAGGCGGGGGGCAACCGTGGTCAGCATTGACCCGAGAGCGCTCAGCCACACAAAAGTACACATGGGCGGGATTTTGGCGGTGGGCTTCCCGTCGGCCCTGCAATACGCCCTGACGGTTGTCGCAATTGCGGCGCAGTCCCGGTTTGTCTCAAAATACGCGACTGAGGCGGTCGCTGGCCTTGGCATTGTCAAAAAGCTCGACCAACTGCCGCTGTACTTCTCCATCGGCGTCTCAAACGGTCTGCTGCCGCTGCTGGCCTACAACCATTCGGCCGGCAATGAGGCGCGAAGACGGCAGGCATTTCGCTTCGGATGCTCGGTGTCGCTCGGCTTTTCGCTGCTCTGCCTTGTCTGCTATGAGGCCTTCGCGCCGCAGCTGTCGGCGCTCTTCATCGCCGACGCCGTCACCGTCCGGTACAGCACGGCGTTTTTGCGCATCATGGTCACGGCCATGCCCATGATGTCGGTCTGCTACCCGATGATCATCCAGTTCCAGGCGATGGGGCGCACGCGGGAGGCACTGGTCGCCTCGGTGCTGCGAAAGGGCGTCCTCGACATACCGCTCCTCTTCCTCCTGGATAGGCTGTTCCCGCTGTACGGCTGCATGTGGGTCCAGCCGATTGTGGACACGGTGTCGCTGGCGGTCGCCGCGGGTTTATCTCTGAACATCCGGGAGCACGACCGCAAGGACGCGGCGGCACTCCAAAGGCTGTAAACAAAACCCCGCCCCTTTTAAAAAGAGGCGGGATTTTTTTGATGACTTTAGGCCTGCGGCTTTGCCGTCTCCCCGTCATACCGCCGCGACAGCAGGCGGGAGAGAATGCCGGTTGCAACGAGGGCGGCGCCCGACCAGAAAAACCAGGTGTCGACCCCCACGACCTCGCTGACCGGCCCCGCCAAAAGAAGGCCCGCGGGCATGGACAGGGTCATTGCGGTCATGAGCAGCGAGAAGACCTTTCCCATCATTTCCGGGGCGATGGTCTCCTGCGTGTAGGCCATGACCGGCACGTTGAAAAAGGTGCCGGAGCAGCCCATAAAAAAACAGCAGACGATGAAAAACCAAAATCCGTCCGGGGGAAGCGCTCCGCTTACAAGAGACATGGCGCCGAGCAGGGCAATCGCTAAAGACGCCATCAAAAACCGCTTTTTCAACCCGCCAAAGACGCCGATGGCGGCAGAGGAGACCAGCAGGCCGCCCGCAAACGCGAACTCGGCCATGCTGTTGTGCCATGCCCCGCCCATAAAGTGGGTGCGCACCAAAAGCGGGAACAGGGCCCCCAGCGGCATGTACAGGACGTTCACGAGCACCATCGGAATGAACATGGCCATGAGCGGCTTATTTGCCCGTATGGCGCCAAAGCCCTGCTTCATGTCGGACAGCAAATGTATTTTTTCATGGGTTTGCGGGATGTCCGGGATGCGGACAAACCCGAGGCACAGGATGGCAAACGCGGCCCCCAAAATGTCCACGAGCATGAGGCCGGCGATGGGCCAAACCCCCATGAGCGCGGCGCCCAGCACCGGGCCCAGCATGTTGGAGAGCGAAGTCACCAGATTGCCCCAGCCGCCGGCCTTGGTCAGCATCTCCACCGGCACCAGCATGGGAATCGCGGCCTGCATGGCCGGCGCGTGGAAGGTGTTGCCGAGCCCCCGCATGAACAAAATCACGTAAATGACCGAGAGGGGCGGAGTGTCCGTGAGCAGAAATGCCGCGCCGAGAATGACGCTTGAGAGCGCCACAAGGCCGTCGGCCGCGATCATGACGGTGCGGCGGTTATACCGGTCTATCCAGACCCCGGCAAACGGGCCGATGAACATGTTCGGAAGAAATGTGACAATGGTTGAGACGGCCAGCGTGACGGCCGACTCGGTCTCTACGGTCAGCCACCAGATGACGGCGAACTGAACGACGGAGGAGCCGAGCAGCGAAAAGGCCTGGCCGGCATATATCGTGGCGAACTGTCTTTTCCAGTTTTTATTCATTGTTAACTCCTTATATGAAATCACAAGCGGACAACGCTTACATACGTTGTCCGCGCGAAAAAGGCATCATTCGACAGGGAATCCCACAGCGTACCCATGCATTCCTGTAAATGTATGTCTTTAAGCGCACAAAAAAAGCCTATTAAAAAGGCCTTGCCTAAGACATTTTTACAGAAAAGCAGACTGCATCGTGTCACCTCACTTGTGTTCACCGATATTGTATCATGGGATAACGGTGCGCGCAAGGTGCACCGTCTCAATGACAGAATTTGTGCGCGCACGCGGGGCGCGGCGGGCGCTGAGAAATGTCCGGGGGCGCGCATGACGCCGCACGCAAAAATCCGCCCTTTTGGGAACAGGGAGGTCCCAAAAGGGCGGTTTTGCGCTCTTTTTTCGGCCCAATGGCCAAAATGCGCGGTGCAAATAAGAGGAGAGGGAGAGGAGGATTTCCCAAGGTTTTACGATATTGTATGTGAGGCATTGGAGGACGTGATTTGAAAGGCGCCGACGGCAGCGTTTCATCCGTGCCGCCGGGCCGGCAGAATTGATGCGAAAAAAGGGCAGGTCCGCGAAGACCGTTTTAAGCGGATATCCCGGCTTTTACGGAAATCCCGGCTTTTACGGAAATCCCGCCTGCATGGTCATTATAGCCGACTTCTTTGCCACTTCTCCATCAGGCTGGGGTTAAATGCAGATTAAATGTGCGAAAAGCGGACGGCTTTTGTTTTGCGCCGAAACATTGACGGTTCTTTTCTTTTTCCGGCCGGTATGATATGATATTTGCAGGAAAATTTTGGGCAAATCTGGAGGTTGAAAAGGAGGCGCCGCCGTGGCTTTCGATTTTAAAAAAGCGTATAAGGAGTTCTACCTGCCGCCCCGGGCGCCCGCCGTCCTGGAAATTCCCGAAATGAACTTTCTGGCCGTGCGGGGCGCGGGCGACCCGAATGCCGAGGGCGGGGAATATCAGACCGCCGTCCAGCTGCTCTACGGCGCGGCCTACACGCTCCGGATGAGCCAAAAGGCCGGATATGACATCGACGGCTTTTTTGAGTATGTCGTGCCGCCGCTCGAGGGATTTTGGTGGCAGGAGGGCGTGGCCGGCGTTGACCCCACCCACAAGGAGACGTTCCAGTGGATTTCGGTCATTCGGCTGCCGGACTTTGTGACAAGGGCTGACTTCGACTGGGCCGTAAAGGCTGCGGCAAAAAAGAAAAAAGACGACTTCTCAAAAGTTCAGTTTTGGACACACCGCGAGGGGCTCTGCGTGCAGTGCATGCATATCGGACCCTACGACGAGGAGCCCGCGACCGTCGCGGCCATGGACGCATACGCCCTTCAAAACGGCTACGCCCTCGACTTCTCGGACGCCAGGCTCCACCATGAAATCTACCTGACCGATCCGCGCAAGGGGGACGCCGCGTCGCAGAAGACCGTCCTCCGCCACCCGGTCCGCCCCGTTTAAGGCGTGGGCTGCCCGTCTCATTGGATGTATTGTGGAAAATAGCGATAAATTTAGTATTGTTTACGGAATTGGCCCCGGCTTTTAGACGATTTGACCAAAATATCAGGACACAGTCCTGTTATATTTGACTCATATGGAAAAATGTGCTACTATACAGGAAAAGGGCGTGATGACGTGGCAAGGGCAGTGCGCAACACCGTGCAGCGCAAACTGGTTTTGGACATCGTCCGGGAGCGGCGCGACCATCCGACGGCCGAACAGGTCTTTGAAGTCGCCAGACGGCGGGACTGCCACATCAGCCGGGGGACGGTTTACCGCAACCTCAACCTGCTCTCGGAGCTCGGCGAGCTGAAAAGACTGTCCATGCCGGTCGGACCCGACCACTTCGACATTCAGTCGGACAACCACTACCACTTCTGCTGCCGCGGCTGCGGCACCGTGACCGACGCAATGCTCCCCTACCGGGAAGAATTCAACAGGGTCCCGGACGCCCTCACGGGCTATAAAATCGAATGGCACCGCCTGGTCCTCGTGGGGCTATGTCCCGAATGTCAGAAAAAAGAAAACGAACACAAAAAACAGGAGGAATAGCTATGTGTGAAATCAGTTTCTACATCTGCAAGCACTGCGGCAATCTTGTCGGCATGATTCACAGCTCCGGCGTGCCGATGATCTGCTGCGGCGAGGAGATGACAAAGCTCATCCCCGGCAGCGTCGACGCCAGCCTCGAAAAGCACGTGCCGGTCGCCAAGGTCGAGGGGGATACCCTGACCGTCGACATCGGCTCGGCGCCCCATCCCATGCTCCCGGAGCACTATATTCAGTGGGTCTATGTGCAGACCGAGGCGGGCGGCCAGCGCAAGTGCTTAAAGCCGGGCGATGCGCCGCAGGTGACTTTCGCACTCGGCGGCGACAAGCCGGTCGCGGTCTATGAGTACTGCAACATCCACGGCCTGTGGGTGACAAATCTCTGACCTCAAAATGACGCTTAGGGGGGCGGACAGCTTGTCCACCCCCCTTTTTAAAGGGCAGCGCACGCCGCAGATTTGCCGCGGCCGGTTTTCTACAAGACCGTCTACTGTTGCGCTAAAAAATTTTTGACATTGCCTCTTGACTTTGACATTGTGCCAAGGGTTATATTGAAAATCGCAAACCGGGTTGCATAAAGAAACGGAGGTGCGCCGTGTTCAAAATAGGCGAATTCTCAAAGCTGGTGCGGGTATCCCCCCGCATGCTGCGGCAC
>DATMXT010000059.1:0-4548 GCA_035561375.1 Terriglobales bacterium
AAGGCGGCCGATCCCGAAGTGGGCTCAGCCATTGAGCGGGAGCTCGAAAGACAGCGCGCCAACATCGAACTGATTGCCTCCGAAAACATCGTGTCCGAAGCGGTTCTGGCCGCCGTCGGTACCATACTCACCAACAAATACGCCGAAGGCTACAGCGGCAAACGCTACTACAACGGCTGCGCCTATGTCGACGAGGTCGAGACCCTCGCCACCCTCCGCGCCAAGCAGCTCTTCGGCGCAGAACATGTCAACGTACAGCCCCACAGCGGCGCGCAGGCCAACATGGCGGTCTATCAGGCCCTCATCAGCCCCGGCGACACCGTGCTCGGCATGAGCCTCGCCGAAGGCGGCCATCTCTCCCACGGCAGCCCCGTCAACGCCTCCGGAATGACTTACCACTTCGTGCCCTACGGCGTCGACCCCGAGACCCATCTCATCGACTACGACGAGGTTATGCGCCTCGCCAAAGAGCACAAGCCCAAGCTCATCGTGGCCGGCGCCTCGGCCTATCCCCGTACTATTTACTTCGACAAATTCGCCGAAATCGCGAAGGAAGTCGGCGCCCTGCTCATGGTCGACATGGCCCACATCGCGGGCCTCGTCGCGGCCGGCATCCACCCGAACCCGGTGCCGGTGGCCGACGTCGTCACGACGACGACCCACAAGACCCTGCGGGGCGCGCGCGGCGGCATGATCCTGTCCAAGGCCGAGTACGGCCCCAAAATTGACAAGGCCGTCTTCCCCGGCACCCAGGGCGGGCCTCTGATGCACATCATCGCCGGCAAGGCCGTCTGCTTCGGCGAGGCCTTAAAGCCCGAGTTTAAGGAATACCAAAAGCAAATTGTCGCAAACTCCAAGGCCTTTGCCACAGCGCTCCTGGCCGAGGGCTTTTCGCTCGTGTCGGGCGGCACCGACAACCACATCTGCCTTGTGGACCTGCGGCCCTTCAACCTGACCGGCAAGCTCTATGCCAACCAGCTCGACGAGGTGCGCATCACCTTGAACAAGAACGCCATCCCGCGCGACCCCAAGGGCCCCGGCGTCACCTCCGGCGTTCGGGTCGGCACCCCCGCCGTCACCACGCGCGGCTTCAAGGAGGCCGACATGGCCGAAGTGGCGCGGCTCATGGGCCTTGTCGCCCGCGACTTCGAGGGCAACAAGGCGGCGGTGCTGGCCGGCGTCGACGCCCTGTGCAAAAAATACCCGCTGTATTAACTTAGAATCAGCTTTTGCGATAAAGTCCAAAGCCAAGCCGCGGCCCGCCGCGGCTTGGCCTCTATGAACCGGAAACGGAGGAAACTATGCAACCGCTCGCGGACAGAATGCGCCCAAAATCCCTCGATGAGGTCGCCGGCCAGCGCCACCTGATTGGCGAGGGCGGCGTACTGCGCGCCGTGCTGGAGTCGGGCGCCATTCCCAACATGGTCTTTTACGGTCCGCCCGGCATCGGCAAGACGACGGTGGCCGACATTCTGGCCCGCGCCGCCGGCCGCACTTTGGTGCGGCTCAACGCCACGGTGGCCGGCACCGCCGACATCCGGGATGCCGTCGACCAGGTCGGCACCATGATGGCGCCCGACGGCGTGCTGCTCTATATCGACGAAATCCAGTACTTCAACAAAAAGCAGCAGCAGACGCTTCTCGAATCGACCGAAAACGGCAAGGTCACCCTCATCTCCTCCACGACCGAAAACCCCTATTTTTACGTCTACCCGGCCATTTTAAGCCGATCGACCGTCTTTGAGTTCAAGCCCCTGACCCCCGAGGACGCTGCGCCAGTCGTGAAAAGGGCCTTTGACTTTGTCGCGGCCGAGTCCGGCATCCCGGTGCCGAGAGACGCGGGGGTCGACGAGTTTATTGCGGCCTCCTGCGGAGGCGACGTGCGCAAGGCCGTCAACGCGGTCGAGCTCATCACGCTGACCGCGAAGGGCCCTGTGACAATGGAACTCGCGGCCGCCATCGTGCAAAAATCTGCCGTCCGGTACGACCGGGACGGCGACAGCCACTTCGACGTCATGTCGGCCTTCCAGAAGTCGCTTCGTGGCAGCGACCCCGACGCGGCACTCCACTACCTCGCAAGGCTTTTAGAGGGGGGCGACCTGCCCTCGGCCTGCCGCAGACTGCTCGTCACCGCGGCCGAGGACGTGGGGCTCGCCTACCCGATGGCGCTGCCCGTCGTCAAGGCGGCCTGCGACGCCGCCCGGGAGCTCGGCCTGCCCGAGGCCCGCATTGTGCTGGCCGAAGCCGTCATCCTGGTCGCGACTTCCCCAAAGTCCAACTCCGCCATCTGCGGCATTGACGCCGCCATGGAGGACCTGCGCCAAGGGGGCGGCGGCGAAATTCCCGCCCACCTCAGGGACACCCACTACGAGGGCGCAAAGAACCTCGGCCGCGGGCTGACCTATCAGTACCCCCACGCCTTTGAAAACAGCTGGACGCCGCAGCAGTACCTGCCGGATGCGCTCAAAGACCGCGTTTACTACACGCCCGGTGACAACAAGACCGAGCAGGCGGCGGCCGAGTACTGGAAAAAAATCAAGGGCGGCAAGAGCTAAACCCACAGGCGCAAAAAAGGGGGCCCTGTAACAGGCCCCCCATATATAAAACTGCAAACTACTCGTCAAAGGCCGTCAGCGCCTGCTCGAAGTCGGCGATGAGGTCCTCGGCCTTTTCAATGCCGACCGAGATGCGGATCATTCCGGGCGTGATGCCCATGGCCCGGCGCACGTCGTCCGGCACATTGGGGTGCGAGGAGGTGACGGGGTGGCTCATGGTGGTCCGAAAACCGCCGAGAGTCGGCGCGTACCGGGCGTACCGCAGCTTGCCCATAAAGACGTCGATTTTTTTGATGTCCTCGGGCACGATGAAGCTCAGCATGGCGCTGCCGCCGTCCTCGCCCAGAAGCTTTTTCGCAAGCTCCCGCTGGGGGTGGCTGTCGAGGCTCGTGTGGTTGACAAGCTCGACGTGCGGATTCTTTTCCAAGGCGTGGGCGAGTTTGGCCGCCGTCTCAATCTGGCGCGGAATGCGCAGGGCCGCCGTGCGAAGGCCCCGCGCAATGAGCCAGGCACTGAAGGGGTCGCCCGGCGTGCCGCAGAGCATGGCCATGTGGTGAATTTTCGGCATGAGGGAGGCGTCCTTGATGGTGAGTGACCCGCCCATCGCGTCGCTGTGTCCGTTTAGAAATTTGGTCAGGCTGTTGATGACCATGTCGGCCCCGTGGTCGAGCGGCCTTATGGCAAAGGGCGAAGTGAAAGTGTTGTCGACAATGAGCAGCGCCCCCGCCTCGTGGGCCAGCTTTGCAAGCCCCTCGATGTCGGCGATGCGGATCGTGGGGTTGCTGACGACCTCAGTGTAAATGAGCTTGGTGTTCGGGCGAATGGCGGCCTTCGCGGCCTCGAGGTCATGCAGGGGCGCGTAGCTTGTCTCGACCGAGCACTTGTGCATGATCTCCTCTAAGACGTTGTAGGTCTCGCCGTAAATGGCGCTGTTGCAGAGAATGTGGTCGCCCTTTTCGACAAGAGTGAGCAGCGTGCTCGTGATGGCGCCCATGCCGGAGGCGAAAATGTCGGTCGCGGCCCCGCCCTCGAGCATCGTGACGGTCTCGGCCAGCGCCGTGCGGTTGGGGTTGTTCGTGCGGATATAGGTGTATCCCTTTTTGGCGTAGACCTTGCCCACCTCGGTCAAATCGTCCATGACGAAGGCCGTGGTCAAAAAGCAGGGCATTGACTCGGGCTTAAAGTCCATGCCCTCGACGCGCTCGCCGGTATAGAGATATTCGGATTCCATGGATGGATTCATACGGTTCACCTCGATAAATTTTAAGTTCATCTTTATTTTAAACCACTTTATGTTTGTTAGACAAGCCCAAAACATTATAGTGAGGTATAACTTTGAAAGAGCTGTATTCCATCGGCGAGGTGTGCGAGCTGCTGGACCTCTCGACCCAGACCCTGCGGTACTACGACAGGGAGGGCGTCGTCGTGCCCGCCTATGTCGACCCCGAGACGGGCTACCGCAAATATGCCTATGACCAGATCGGCTACATTGAGCGGGTCCGGTATCTTCAGGGGCTGGGGCTGAGTTTGAAGGAGATTTCGCACGCCATCACGGGGGGCGACGTCGCTTCCCTGACGGCTGCGCTGCGCCGGCGGTCGGACGAGGTGGCCCTTGAAACGGCGCGGCTTGCGGCCGTCAGAGCGCAGCTCATGTGGTACATCGGCTACTACGAACATCTTGACAAGACAGGCTCAAATGATGTACCGTTTGAGGTGGAAGAGCCCTGCCGGTATATTCTTGCGGAGCCGATCGGGGCAGATGAGCCCTGCTACGGCACGGCGGGGGCAAGGCTTCTGCGCCGCCGCCACAGCAAAGCGCTTGCGGGCCTGTCCTTCCTGCGGCAGGTCGGCTATCTGCTCGACTATGAGGCGCTAACTGAGGGGCGCTTTGCCCCCACACACTTTTACATCTATCTGATGGAGCGACCCGCCGCCCCCTGCCCGGGTGTGATGGCGCTTCCGGCAGGCCGTTACTTTTGTCTTAGGACCAGAC
>DATMXT010000060.1:0-20474 GCA_035561375.1 Terriglobales bacterium
TCGTCGAGGTGCTGGAACCGGGTGAAGAGAAGGTCACTTATGTCAAGATGACCCCCGAAATGGCCCGCAAAATCGTCGTCGACCACATCATCAATAAAAACGTTGTGACCGAGTATACCATCGGCGCATCGGAGAAATAAGAAGGAGGTATAAGTGTATGTACAGATCTCACGTTCTGGTATGCGGCGGCACCGGCTGCACTTCCTCCGGCTCTCCGAAAATTGTCGATGAGCTGAACAAGGAAATCGAGGCCGTCGGCCTTGCGGACGAAGTCAAGGTCGTCATGACCGGCTGCTTCGGACTTTGCGCCTTGGGCCCCATCATGATTGTCTACCCCGAGGGCTGCTTCTACAGCCGCGTAAAGCCCGAGGACATCAAAGAGATCGTGGACGAGCACCTGCTCAAGGGCCGCATCGTCACAAGGCTCCTCTATCAGGAGACCGTTGTCGGCGACACCATTAAGAACCTGAACCACACGACGTTCTACGCCAAGCAAAAGCGCGTTGCCCTGCGCAACTGCGGCGTCATCAACCCCGAGAACATCGATGAGTACATCGCCCGCGACGGCTACCTGGCTCTTGAGAAGTGCCTCACGAAGCTTTCGCAGCAGGAGGTCATTGACATCGTCAAAGCTTCCGGCCTTCGCGGCCGCGGCGGCGCGGGATTTTCGACCGGCATGAAGTGGCAGTTCACCAAGAACGCCGCCGGCGACAAGAAGTACACCTGCTGCAACGCCGACGAGGGCGACCCGGGCGCATTCATGGACCGCTCGGTGCTCGAGGGCGACCCGCACGCGGTGCTTGAGGCCATGGCCATCGCCGCCTACGCGATCGGCTCCGACCAGGGCTACATATATGTCCGCGCCGAGTACCCGATTGCCGTCAAGCGCCTGAAAATCGCCATCGCGCAGGCCAAGGAATACGGGCTTCTGGGCGAGAACATCATGGGCACCGGCTTTAACTTCGACCTCGACATCCGGCTTGGCGCAGGCGCATTCGTCTGCGGCGAGGAGACCGCGCTCATGACCTCCATCGAGGGCTTCCGCGGCGAGCCGAGACCCCGTCCGCCCTTCCCGGCCAACAAGGGCCTCTTTGGCAAGCCCACGCTGCTCAACAACGTCGAGACCTACGCCAACATCACCCAGATTATCTTAAACGGCGCCGAGTGGTTTGCCGCCATGGGCACCGAGAAGTCCAAGGGCACCAAGGTCTTTGCGCTGGGCGGCAAAATCACCAACACAGGCCTTGTCGAAATCCCGATGGGCACTACCCTTCGCGAAATCGTTGAGGAGATCGGCGGCGGCGTTCCGAACGGCAAGAAGTTCAAGGCCGCGCAGACCGGCGGCCCTTCCGGCGGCTGCATTCCGGCCCAGCACCTCGACACCCCCATCGACTATGACAACCTGGTCGCCATCGGCTCCATGATGGGCTCCGGCGGACTCATCATCATGGACGAGGACAACTGCATGGTCGACATCGCCCGCTTCTTCCTCGACTTCACGGTCGACGAGAGCTGCGGCAAGTGCACGCCCTGCCGCATCGGCACCAAGCGCATTTACGAGATGGTGACCAAAATCACTGAGGGCAAGGCCACGCTTGAGGACCTCGACAAGCTCGAGGAGCTCTGCCAGAGCGTCAAGAACAACTCGCTGTGCGCCCTCGGCCAGACCGCCCCGAACCCCGTGCTCTCCACGATGCGGTATTTCCGGGACGAGTACCTGGCCCACGTCGTCGACAAGCGCTGCCCGGCCGGCGTCTGCAAGGCTCTGCTCAACTACGAGATCGACCCCGCCAAGTGCGTCGGCTGCTCGCTGTGCGCCAAGAAGTGCCCGGTCGGCGCCATCTCGGGCGAGCTCAAGTCGCCCTTCAAGATTGACACGCAGAAGTGCATCAAGTGCGGCGTCTGCGCCGAGACCTGCAAGTTCAAGGCCATTTCCAAGAAGTAATCAGCTTGATTTCCTTCGCAAGGGCCGCCCGTCCGGGCGGCCCTTGCTTGTTGCTCAAACGGCTGTTTTGTGGTATAATAAGCCAAACAAGCGTGCTCCGGGAGGTAGAAAGTTTGCTCTCTTTTCTCATAAAACGGGCGGGGAAGTGGAAGTGGCTCCTATACGTCTCCATTCTTGCGACCCTGCTTGGCACCCTCTTTTCATTTTTGCTTCCACAAGTCATCCGGGTCACGGTCGACTCGGTCATCGACAGCAAGCCCTACGACCTGCCGGCGGCGGTCGCAGGCTTTATTGAGGCGCGCTGGAGCCGCGAGTACCTGCATGGACGCCTCTATATTCCGGCCATTTTCGCCGCGGTGCTTGCCGTCCTGTCGGGCGTCATGAACTATCTGCGCCGGTATGAGGCCGGCCGCTTTGCGGAGGGGTATGTCAAGGAGCTGCGGGACGCGCTCTACGCCCGCATTGCGCGGCTGCCGTTTTCATGGCACATCAAAGTCCAGACTGGCGACATCGTCCAGCGCTGCACCTCCGACATTGAGACCATTCGCGGCTTTTTGTCCATGCAGCTTGTCGAGCTCGCGCGGGTGGTCATCATGGTGGTCATGGCCGCCGCCATGATGCTGACCATCAACGTCAAGCTGACCCTCATCACGCTGGTCTTCATTCCGGTCATCACGGGCTATTCGGTCTATTTTTTCGCCAAGGCCGGCGAGCGTTTCAAAAAGGCCGACGAGGCCGAGGGCGTGCTCATGACGACGGTGCAGGAGAACCTGACCGGCGTGCGGGTCGTGCGGGCTTTCGGCCGGGAGGCCTATGAGTTTGACAAGTTCAACCGGGCCAACGACGCCTTTTCGCAGCTCTGGCTTAAGCTCGGGGACGTCCTCTCGATTTTCTGGGGTTTTGGCGATTTTGTCACCGGCATGCAAAACGCCATTATCCTGCTGCTCGGCGTGACCTATGTCGTAAATGGAAACGGGCTGACCTTGGGCGGCCTCATCGCCTTCATGTCCTACAACGCCCAAATCACCTGGCCAATCAGGGCTCTGGGGCGCATTTTGTCCGAAATGAGCCGGGCGGGCGTCTCGGTTGCGCGCATCAGAGACATTCTCGAAGAGCCGCCCGAGACAGACCCTATGGACGCATTGCGCCCGGAGCTTAATGGCGGGCTGGAGTTCAAAGACGTCACGTTTTCTTACGGCGACGGGGAGCCGGTGCTGAAAGACGTCTCTTTTAACGTACCGGCAGGGCAGACCCTTGCCATTCTCGGCACGACGGGGAGCGGCAAATCCTCCATTGCCCATCTGCTGGCCCGCCTCTATGACCTCCCCGAGGGGAGCGGCGTCATTCTGGTCGACGGCGTCGACATTCGCCAAATCGCGCGGGACTGCCTGCGGCGGCAGGTCGGCCTCGTGCTGCAGGAGCCCTTTTTGTTCTCCCGCTCCATTTTCGAGAACATTAGAGCCGCCCGCGACCTCACGCCCGAACAGGTGCGGGACTGCGCCGCAATCGCCGCCGTCGACGAGGCGATTCAGGGCTTTGACAAGGGGTACGACACGGTGGTGGGGGAGCGCGGCGTCACGCTGTCGGGCGGCCAAAAGCAGCGGGTGGCCATCGCCCGCATGCTGGCTCAGGAGCCGGCCGTCATGATTTTTGACGATTCGCTCTCGGCGGTCGACACCGGCACCGACGCGAAAATCAGGGAGGCCCTGTCCTCGCGGCTCGGGAAGAAGACGACCATTTTAATTTCCCACCGCGCAACCACGCTGATGCAGGCGGACTACATCATTGTGCTGGACGGGGGGCGCATTGTCGAGCGGGGCACCCACGCGGAGCTTATGAAAATGGGCGGCATGTACAGCCGTGTGGTGGCCCTCCAAAACAGCCTGGAGGAGGATGTCACGGGGGAGGTGACGGCAGGGTGAACTACTACGAGGAAGAGGCGCATGTGCGCAAAATTGACGCCCGGATGTGGAAGCGGATGCTGTCGCTGCTGGGCCCCTTTAAGCGCCACCTCATCTGGGTTATCGTCATCACCCTCATTTCGGGCGGCGTCGACGTCGTCATTCCGCTCTTTCAGACCTACGCCATCGACCATTTCATCATCCCCGGCACGCTGGATGGCATCTGGCCCTTCTTTGCCGTCGGCTCGTCGGTGGTGCTCTTCCAGGTCGTCGTGGTCGTCATTTACTGCCGCATCGCCTTCAAAGTGGAGATTGGGTTTGGCAGGGAGCTCAAGCGCAGCACTTTTGAGCAGCTTCAAAAGCTCTCTTTTTCCTATTACAACAAGACGCCGGTCGGCTATATGCTGGCGCGGGTGCTCTCTGACGCCGACAAGCTCAGCATGATGATGGCTTGGGGCCTCCTCGACTTTTTGTGGTCGGCCGTCTACGTCGCGGGCGTCCTTGTCTCAATGGTCATTTTGTCGCCCCGGCTCGCGCTGCCCATCATCGCCATCGTGCCCTGCGTGGCGCTTTTAACATGGTGGTTCCAGAGCCGCATTCTCGACACCAACCGGCAGGTTCGCCGGGGGGCCTCCCGAATTGCCGGCTCCTTCAACGAGGGCATCACAGGGGCCAGAACCTCCAAGACCCTCGTCATGGAGGCTTTCAACGACGAGGGGTTTGCGGCCCAGACGGCGTCGCTCTACCGGGATTCGGTCAAGAACTTTCACTACACCTCGCTTTTCACCCCCATCGTCATGTTTTTCGGCTCGATGGCCACGGCCGTCGTGCTGTGGCGGGGCGGGGAACTCGTCCGCTCGCAGCTCATGGCCTTCGGCGTGCTGTCGGTCTTCATCACCTATTCGGTCAGCATTTTCGAGCCGGTGCAGCAGCTCGCCAAGCTCTTTGCCGACTTTATCGGCATGCAGGCCAACATTGAGCGGGTCGCGGGCCTGCTCGACGCAAGGCCCGACGTCGAGGACTCTCCGGAGGTCGTCGCCCGCTACGGCGACTGCTTCAACCCAAAGACCGAGAACTTTGAGCCCATCCGGGGCGACATCGCTTTTGAGCATGTGTTCTTCCGCTACGGCGAGGCCGAGCGGGAGGTCATTGAGGATTTTTCCCTGACGGTGCCGGCCGGCTCCATGGTGGCCTTGGTCGGGGAGACGGGGGCGGGCAAGAGCACCCTTGTCAACCTGCTCTGCCGCTTTTTTGAGCCGACCGGCGGGCGCATCCTCATTGACGGGCGGGACTACCGCGAGCGCTCGCAGCTCTGGCTCCACCGCAACCTCGGCTACGTGCTGCAAAGCCCCCACCTCTTTTCCGGCTCCATCGCGGACAACATCCGGTACGGCAAGCTCGACGCCACGGACGACGAGCTCAAAGAGGCGGCGCGGCTGGCCTGCGCCGACCATGTGGCCCTGCGCCGGGCCGAGGGGTATGACTTTGACGTCGGCGAGGGGGGAGACCGGCTCTCGACCGGCGAGAAGCAGCTGATCTCCTTTGCGCGGGCCATTGTCGCGCACCCCGCCATCTTTGTGCTCGACGAGGCCACAAGCTCGGTCGACACCGAGACCGAACAGCTCATTCAAAGCGCCATTGCGAGGGTTTTGAAGGGGCGCACCTCCTTTATCATCGCCCACAGGCTCTCGACCATCCGCATGGCCGACCTCATCTTGGTCATTGAGGACGGCAAAGTCGCCGAGCAGGGCACCCACGGCGAGCTCATTCGCAAGAAGGGCGCCTATTATTCCATGTACACGAGGCAATATGCCGCGCAGGCGGTCGAGGAGGTGCTGCATGAAGGTCGTACTCGTCCCGGACTCGTTTAAGGGGTGCGCGTCCTCATCCGAAGTCTGCGAATCGATGAGGGCGGGCGTCCTCGCGGCCCGCCCGGACGCTGATGTCATCGCGATTCCGGTCGCCGACGGCGGCGAGGGCACTGTGGACGCGGTGCTTGCGGCCACAGGCGGCCGGCGGGTGAGGGTGACGGTGCAGGGCCCGCTCGGCGAGCCTGTCACGGCGTCCTACGCCTTCGTGGGGGACACAGCCGTCGTCGAAATGGCGCAGGCGGCGGGACTTGCGCTCGCCCGCGGGCGGGTCGGCGAGGCCTCGACATACGGCGTCGGCCAGCTCATTGCCGACGCTTTTCGCCGCGGCGCGCTTCACGTCACGCTGGGACTTGGCGGGAGCGGCACAAACGACGGCGGGTGCGGCATGGCGGCGGCCCTCGGCGCCCGCTTCTATGACAAGGACGGCCGGACGTTTATTCCGACCGGCGATACTTTAAAGGACATCGCACGCGTCGAACTTGGGGAGCGTCTTCCGGTCGAGGCCATGTGCGACGTCGACAATCCACTTTGCGGCCCCGCGGGGGCGGCCCATGTCTACGGGCCCCAAAAAGGGGCAAAGGACCCTGCGGCCCTTGACGAGGGGCTGCGCCATCTCGCTTCACTCCTTTCGGCAAACGCCGAGCTTCCGGGCGCGGGAGCTGCCGGGGGACTTGGCTTTGGCGTTATCGCCCTCCTCGGGGGGACGCTGCGCAGCGGCATTGACGCCATGCTCGACCTCGCCCGCTTTGAGGAGAGGGCGAAAGGCGCCGACCTCATTTTGACCGGCGAGGGCCGCATGGACGGGCAGACGGCCAGAGGCAAAGTGCCGGTCGGCGTCGCCCGCAGGGCGAAATCTTTTAAAATTCCGGTCGTCGCCCTCTGCGGCGCGCTTGCGCCGGGGTACGAGGCGGTCTACGGGGAAGGGGTTACGGCGGTCTTCTCGGCCTGCCGAAATCCCATGTCCCTTGAGGAGGCCATTCGCACCGCCCCCGCCGGGATTGCCGCCGTGACGGCCGACATCGTCCGGCTTTTGGTTGACAAGGGTGATCAAAAAGAGATATAATATTCCAGATAAAGCAGTGAAGGGGTTTATGTTGTATGGCCAAGAGCATGACCGGCTACGGCAGGCATCAGGCGATCGTGGGCAACCGCGAAATTGTCGTGGAGGTACGCTCGGTAAACCACAGGTATTTTGATTTCAACTGCCGGGTTCCAAGGGCTTACGGCTTTTTGGAGGAGCGGCTCAAGACCCTCACCCAGGGCTATGTGACGCGGGGCAAGGTGGAGCTCTATGTCTCGGTGACGGGGCTTGACGGCCAGCCGACCGAGGTCCGCCTCAACCGGCAGCTCTTAGAGGGATATCTTTTTGCGCTTCGGCAGATAATTGAAGAATACGGCGTGCGGGACGACCTGTCGGTCTCAACTCTTGCGAAAAACACCGAAATTTTCAACGTCGTGCGGCAGGACGAGGACGCCGAAGAGGTCTGGCGCGACGTCGAGAGCGTCGCCGCCCGGGCCCTGACCGCCTACCGCGACATGCGGGCGGCCGAGGGCGAGCGGCTCTCAAAGGACCTGCTTGAGCGGCTTTCCGCAATTGAGGCCACGCTGCCCGAAATTGACGCGGCCTCGGCCCGCTCGGTCGTCGACCAGCGGGAGCGCGTCACGGCGCTGCTCGCGGAGCTCTTGGGCGCCGCCACCGTCGACTCGGGGCGCATTGCGACGGAAGTCGCGCTCTACGCCGACCGCATTTCGGTGACCGAAGAGGTCGTGCGGCTCGCCAGCCACATCGGGGAGATGCGAAAGCTGCTCTACGGCGACATGGTCTCCGGCCGAAAGATGGATTTCCTGCTTCAGGAGATGAACCGCGAAATGAACACGATAGGCTCGAAGTGCCAGCGCAGCGAGATTGCCATGCTCGTGGTCGACAACAAGGCCGAGCTTGAGAAAATCCGCGAGCAGGTGCAGAATCTGGAGTAGGGGGATAAAATAAGTGCAGCTCATCAACATCGGTTTTGGAAATATGGTCTCCTCGGCCCGCATCATCGCGATTGTCAGCCCCGAGTCGGCGCCCATCAAGCGCACGATTCAGGAGGCCAGGGACACCGGCCGCCTCATTGACGCGACTTACGGCAGGCGCACCAGGGCCGTCATCATCACCGACAGCGACCATGTCGTGCTCTCGGCCATTCAGCCGGAGACCGTGGCCGGCCGCTTTGAGGTCGACGGGGAGGACGAAGAATGACCGACAGGGGCAGTCTCATCGTGCTCTCGGGCCCCTCCGGGGCCGGCAAGGACACGGTGCTCGGTCCGCTCCTTAAGGAGCTCGGAAACCTCACCTATTCCGTCTCGGCGACGACCCGCGAGCCGCGCCCCGGCGAAGTCGGCGGCAAACACTATCACTTCATCACAAGAGAGCGCTTTGAGGCGCTTGTCAAAAACGGGGAAATGCTCGAGCATGCGCAGTACGGCGGCAATCTCTACGGAACTCCCAAGAGGCCGACCGACGAAATGCTCGCAGCCGGCACCGACGTGCTGCTGGTCATTGAGGTGCAGGGCGCCCTTCAGGTCAAGGCGCAGCGACCCGAGGCCATCATGATTTTTCTGGCGCCGCCGAGCGTCTCGGCGCTTGAGGCGCGTCTGCGAGGCCGCGCCACCGAGTCGGACGAGGCCATAGCCGAGCGGCTCCTGACCGCCAAAAGGGAACTTGAGCAGGCCGAAAATTACGATTACATTGTCATCAACGAAGACATTGTGCGGGCCAAGGATGAAATTGCCTCCATCATCAGGGCGGCGCGCTGCCGCGTGGAGTCAAGGCGTGGTCTTTTAAGCAGGATAAAGGAGCGATAAGAATATGGAGAGACCCAAGACCGGCATGTTGTACCCGACGATTGCCGAGCTCACGAAGGGTGGCGTATGCCGATATGCGCTGGTGATTGCGACGGCGAAGAGGGCCCGGCAGCTCGCGGCCTGTGCCCGCAACTCCGGGGCCATGCTCGACGAAAAGCCGGTGAAGACGGCAATTAACGAGATCGCGTCGGGCAGGGTGCGCATTGTGGAATACAAAGACTGAGTATATGCCATCACTTAGGAGTCAGGATGAAAAATCCTCCCGGATTTTCGCTTCCTCACTCCTAAATTGCATTATCCGGCAAATAAACCATCCGCCAAAATTTCGGCGGCGTAAGGAGGCGGCGGGCGGATGATTGCGAAAGTCGCGGTTGACCTGCGCGTTTTCTCCATTGACAAGGCGTACGACTATCTGCTGCCGGCCGCATTTGACGGAGTCGCAAAGCCCGGCATGCGGGTCATCGTGCCCTTTGGAAGCGGCAACCGGCGCGTGCAGGGGCTCATATTGTCCCTTGAGGAGACGACGCAGTACGAAAAGGTCAAAGAGGTGGCGCAGCTTCTTGACGACGAGCCGCTCTTAACCCCCTCCCAGCTTGCGATGCTGCGCTTTGTCAGGGAGCGGTGCTTTTGCACGTATTTTGACGTGCTGCGCACAATGCTTCCGGCCGGCATCCGCTACGAGCCGGCCGATATTTTAGAGGTTGTCGCCCCATCCCCCGGGGATGAGGAGCTACTCTCCACAATTGCAAGGCTTCGCGCGCCGACGGTGGAGCGCCTTTCAGCCGAGCTCGGCCGGCCGGTCGCGGCCGACGTCGCCCGGCTTTTAACGGCAGGGGCCCTGCGCAAAAAAGCGGTGCGCACGGGGCTGTCCGAAGGGACTGTGCGCAAAATGGTGCGCCTTGCGGTCTCGCCGGAGGAGGCGTCCGAATACATCCGCGCACTCGGGCCGTCCGGGAAAAAGCATGAGCGCGCCTTAGACGTGCTGCTGACCGGGGACGAGGTGCCGGCGAATGAGGTCTGCTACCTCGCCGGCGTCACGGACAGCGTACTGCAAACCCTCGCAAAGCGCGGCCTTGTCGAGCTCTTCGAGCGGGAGGTCCTCAAAAACCCCTACGCCGGAAAACTTGTAAACGGCGTGTCCGCGGGGCCAATTGAGCTGACAGATGAGCAGCGCAAGGCCACGGATGGAATTGCGCGGCTTATGGACGCAAAAGAGCCCGCCGTCGCCCTGCTCTTTGGGGTGACCGGCTCGGGCAAGACATTATGCTACCTCTCGCTTATAGATAGAATGCTCGAGCAGGGCAGGGGGACCATTGTCTTAGTGCCCGAAATTGTGCTCACGCCGCAGTTGACAGACCGCTTCATCGGCCGGTACGGCGACAAGGTGGCGGTGCTGCACAGCGGTTTAGCCGCCGGCGAGCGCCGGGACGCCTGGAAGCGCATCAGGAGAGGGGAGTGCCGCATTGTCGTCGGCACCCGCTCGGCCGTCTTTGCGCCGGTCGAAAACCTCGGGCTCATCGTCATGGACGAGGAGCAGGACAGCGCCTACAAGTCCGAGAGCACGCCGCGGTATCACGCCCGCACGGTGGCGAAGTTCCGGGCCGCAAACGAAAACTGCGCGCTGCTGCTCTGCAGCGCGACCCCCTCGGTCGAGAGCTACGCCGCGGCCAGAGAGGGCAAGTATCACCTCTTTACACTCGACAATCGCTACACGGGCGCGGGGCTGCCCAAAGTCGTCGTGACAAACCTCAGGGACGAGCTCTCGGCCGCCGTCTCCTCAGTCACGGGGCCGACGCTCGTGAGTGAGCTTCAAAAGACGCTTGACGGGGGCAAGCAGGCCATTTTGTTTTTGAATCGGCGGGGCTACAACACCTTTTTGTCCTGCCGCGAGTGCGGGGCCGCCGTCACCTGCGACAACTGCAGTGTCTCCATGACCTACCACGCCGCAAACGGGCTTTTAATGTGCCACTACTGCGGCAAGACGATGGAGGTCCCGCCCGTCTGCCCCAACTGCCACCACGGGCAGCTCTTACGCAGGGGATTTGGCACCCAGCGGGTCGAGGAGGAAATTTCACGGCTCTTTCCGGAGGCCCGGCTGCTGCGCATGGACACCGATACGACCTCCTACAAGATGTCCCACGAGGAGATGCTGCTTGAGTTTGCCGGCGGCAAGTACGACATCCTCATCGGCACACAGATGGTGACCAAGGGGCTCGACCTGCCGAATGTGCGGCTTGTCGGCGTGCTCTTTGCCGATTCGCTCCTCTTGCAGGACGACTTCCGGGCCTCCGAGCGCGCTTTCGCGCTGCTGACCCAGGTGGTCGGCCGGGCGGGGAGGGCCGACACGCCGGGGCTTGCGGTCATTGAGACCTTCGTGCCGGACAACGCCGTCATTGAGCTGGCCCGCAGGCAGGACTACATAGGCTTTTTCGAGGGCGAAATCGCCTTTCGGCGCACGGCGGTCTACCCGCCCTACTGCGACATATACCACATCGTCTTTTCAGGTGAGGATGAGACAAAAACCCGCAGCGCATCTGAATTTTTTGTTAACCATTTGAGTAATATCTTCAAAAGAGAGCAAAGCCATAGTATAATTATGACTCCGGCAATGCCGGCCCCCGTGAGCCGTATCGGTGGAAAATACCGCTTTCGGACCCTCATCAAATGCCGGGACAACGCCGCCCTGCGGCAGCTTCTCGGGGACGCCTACGCGGGGCTGCTTGGCGACAAGGCCTATACCGGCGTGACCTGCGCCATCGACCTGAACCCTTACAGCGTCACATAATACGGCGCCCGCTTGCCGCAAAGGCGGGTGCCCCGCAACGAATACACCGGAATTTCGATGCGGGGCAGTGCATGGAGCGGACAATGGCCATCAGAAAAATCCTCGACGCCTCAAAAGAGAACAACGCGCTTCGGCGCAAGTCCCGCCCGGTCGAGAAGTTTGACAAAAGACTTGCCGACCTCCTGGACGACCTGCGCGACACCCTCTACTGCGCCGACGGGGCCGGGCTTGCGGCGCCGCAGGTCGGCGTCCTGCGCCGGGTGGCCGTCGTCGACATCGGCGACGGGCTCATAGAGCTTGTCAACCCCGTCATCGTGGAGCGGGGCGGCGAGGCCGACGGCGTGGAGGGCTGCCTGTCGGTGACCGGCACAAACGGCTATGTCATCCGGCCCAAATGGGTGCGGGTGGAGGCATTTGACCGAAACGGCGAAAAGGTTTCGGTCGAGGGGACCGACTTCAAGGCCAGGGCCCTCTGCCACGAGATTGACCATCTCGACGGCATTCTTTTCACCGACATCATGTACGCCGTCTATAAGCCGGAGCCGGACGAGGACGAGGAGAATTGAGCATGCGCATTTTGTTCATGGGGACGCCCGAGTTTGCCGCAGTCTCGCTTTCGGCCCTCATCGGGGCCGGACACGAGGTGACGGGCGTCGTCACCCAGCCGGACAAGCCGGTCGGCCGCAAACAGGTGCTGACCCCGCCGCCCGTCAAGGCGCTTGCGCTGGAAAAGGGCCTGCCGGTGTACCAGCCCGAGACCCTGAAAGGCCGCGCCGTTGAGGGGCTGCTGGGTGACCTTGACGCCATTGCGGTTGTGGCCTACGGGCGGATTTTGCCCCGCTATGTGCTGGAAGCGCCGCGCTTTGGCTGTATCAACGTCCACGGCTCGCTGCTCCCGAAGCTCCGGGGAGCCGCCCCCATTCAGCGCAGCATCATAAACGGCGACGCCCGCACCGGCGTCACGACCATATATATGGACGCCGGAATGGACACCGGCGACATGATATTGTCAAAAGCGGCCCCGATTGGGGAGTACGAGACCTCGGATGAGCTCTTTTCCCGGCTTGCGCCGGTGGGGGCGGGGCTCCTCATTGAGACCTTGGCGCTTGTCGGGCAGGGCACAGCTCCCCGCAGGCCGCAGGACGAGGCGCTCGCCACCTACGCGCCGCCCCTTGACAAGGCGGAGGCGCCCTTAGATTTCACAAAGCCCGCCGCGGTCCTTTCAAAGCAGGTCTGCGGGCAAAATCCCTGGCCCGTCGCTGAAACTATGTTATTTGACAAACGTCTGAAAGTGTATGGCGCCCGCAAGGGGGGGCCTGCAGACCTTGCGCCCGGCACCGCAAACGGGACGCCTGAGGGCATTGCCGTCGCCTGCGGGGACGGGGAGCTGCTCATTTTGACCGACATTCAGCTTGAGGGCGGCAAACGCATGCCCGCAAGTGTATTCTTAAACGGCAGACCCGTAAAGGAGTTAAAACTGTAAATGCCATATTTCTATTTTGACTACACCTATTTCATTCTGGTCGTCCCGGCCATCCTCTTTTCACTTTGGGCGCAGGCGAGGGTGCAGTCCACTTACGCGAAATATTCAAAAGTACACGCGCGCAGCGCCGTCACGGGACAGGGCGCGGCGGGCAGCATCCTGCGCGAAAACGGCATGGCGGACGTGCGCATCGGCCATGTCCGCGGAAAACTGACCGACCACTACGACCCCCGCACCAATGTCGTCAACCTCTCGGACACGGTGTACGACAGCACCTCGATTGCGGCCATCGGCGTCGCCGCCCATGAGACGGGGCACGCGCTGCAATACGCCGAAAACTATCTTCCGGCGCGGCTGCGCATGACCATGGTGCCGGTCACCCGGTTTGGCGCAAACCTCTCGATGCCCCTCATTCTCATCGGATTTTTCATGCAGCGCCAGCCCCTCATCGACATCGGGCTCATTTTATACTCCCTCATGTTCCTCTTTCAGCTGGTCACGCTGCCGGTCGAGTTCAACGCCTCAAGCCGCGCCCTTGCGGCTATAGAGGCTGGCGGAATTTTGACGGAGGGCGAGCTTGCGGGCACCCGCAAAGTGCTAAATGCCGCGGCTCTGACCTATGTGGCCGCCATGCTGACCTCGCTGATGAGCTTACTGCGCCTGCTCATCCTCTTTGGCGGCCGCCGCCGTGACTGACGCCAGAGCCGTTGCGCTCTCAGTGCTGATGGCGGTCGAGAAGGGCGAGCTCTCGGACGCCGCGCTCGACCGCATGCTGCCCCCGGGCATGGACAAAAGGGACAAGGCGCTTGCAACCGAGCTCGTCTACGGCACTTTAGAGCGCCAGCCGCAGCTCGACTTCTGGCTTGCCCCCTTTGCGGGCAAACCCCTAAAGCGGCTGGACGCGCCGGTGCGGGCCATTTTGCGCATGACGGCCTATCAGATGCTCTTCCTCGACCGGGTGCCGGACTTTGCCGCCGTAAACGAGGCGGTGCGGCTCGCGGGGCGGCTCTGCCCGAGGGCCAGGAGCTACGTCAACGGCCTGCTGAGAGCCTTTGGAAGGGCCAAAGACAGCCTGCCGAAGACCAAGCCCTGGTCCATGTCGGATGGACTCGAAAAGCTCTTAAAAGAGCAGTACGGCGAGGAGATGCTCTACCGGTTTTCACACCGGCCGCCGCTTCAACTGTGTGTCAATACGACACGGGCGACGGTTGAGCAGGTCTGCGAAGAGACCGGCGCCGTCCCGTCCGCCATACCTGACATTATGGGCATTGTGGAACTTGCGGGCGGCGCCCCTCCGGAACTGCCCGGCTTTAAAGAGGGACACTTCTTTGTCGAGGGGGCCGCGTCCGCCAAAGCGGTTGCTGCGCTTGACCCGCGGCCCGGCCAGTCGGTGCTCGACCTCTGCGCAGCGCCCGGCGGCAAGAGCTTTGCGGCCGCCCTGCGCATGAAGGGCATGGGGCGCATTGTCAGCCGCGACCTGACGGCCGAAAAAGTCTCCCGCATCAAAGAGGGGGCCGCACGCCTTGGCTTTGACCTCATCGAGACAGCCGTGGCCGACGCCACGGTGTACGAGGCGGTCCTCGACGCGTCCTTTGACTGCATCATCTGCGACGTGCCCTGCTCGGGGCTTGGCGTCATGGCCAAAAAGCCGGAAATCCGCCTCAAAAACCCGGAGGACTTCGCGGGGCTTCCGGCCTTGCAGCTTGCCATTTTACAAAACGGCGCGAAGTACCTCAAGAAGGGCGGCCGGCTGCTCTATTCCACCTGCACGCTCAACAGGGCCGAAAACGAGGCGGTCACGGCCGCTTTTCTCGCGGAAAACGACGATTATTTCGTGTTGTCGCAGGAGACGCTGCTGCCGGCGGCCGACATGGACGGGTTTTACTGCTGCGTCATGACAAGGAGGTGAGGGAACTGCTCGACATCCGCTCAATGACTGCGCATGAGGTGGAGGAGCTCATCCTCTCCCTTGACGAGCCGAGGTACCGCGCCGCGCAGGTCTATGCCTGGGTGGCCAAAGGCGCCGCTTCCTTTGACGGGATGTCGGACATTCCGGCGGCACTCCGCGCAAAATTAAAAGAGCTCTGCCGCCTTTCCCCCTTAAAAATTCTTGAAAAGCAAAATTCGAAGGACGGCACGGTCAAATACCTGTTTGAACTCCATGACGGCAACACGATTGAGAGCGTTTTAATGCGCTACGAGCACGGCTCCACCCTCTGCGTCTCAAGCCAGGTGGGCTGCCGCATGGGCTGCAGCTTTTGCGCCTCGACGGTCGGCGGCCTTGTGCGAAACCTGACTGCCGGCGAAATGCTCGAGCAGGTGCAGGCGGCGGCGCAGGACAGCGGGGAGCGGGTCGACGGGCTGGTGCTCATGGGCATGGGCGAGCCGCTTGACAACTACGACAATGTCATAAAATTCCTCCATCTTGTCAACGATAACTTGGGGATGGGAATCGGCTATCGGCACATCTCACTGTCGACCTGCGGCCTCGTCCCGATGATCGATAAACTGGCGGGCGAGGGGCTCCCCATCACGCTCTCCATTTCGCTCCACGCGCCGACCGACGCGGTGCGGGCCGCCATGATGCCGGTCACAAAAAAGTGGCCCATAGGGCAGGTCGTCGCGGCGGCCTCCCGGTACGCGAGGAGAACCGGCCGCAAGGTCTATTTCGAATATACGATGGTGTCGGGCGTCAACGACTCGAAAGAGCAGGCCCAGCTCCTTGCGGCGCTTTTACGGGGAATTCTCTGCCATGTCAACCTCATCCCGTTAAATCCGGTCGCAGGCAAGGAGAATGTCGCCTCCGACAGAAAGCGCATATACGCCTTTTCGGCAACCCTCATGAAAAACGGGGTCTCGTCGACGGTGCGCCGCCGCCTTGGCAGCGACATCGACGCCGCCTGCGGGCAGCTTCGCCGCAGGCGCATGGACGGGAACTGACGATATAAAACGGCGGGCACGAAAAACATAGTGGAGAGGCAGGTGCCAAGTGGAATACCGTGGAGTGACGCACATAGGGCTTGTGCGCTCGCAAAATCAGGACTGCTACGAGTGCTTCAGGCTGCCGGGCGGGGCAGTCTTTGCCGTCGTCTGCGACGGCATGGGGGGCCCCTTGGGCGGCGAAGTGGCAAGCGCCCTTTCCCGCGACATCATCAGAGACGTCATTGACGGGGGCTACACTGAGGGCCTGGACGGGGAGGCCGTCA
Source organism: Terriglobales bacterium (assembly GCA_035561375.1). Classification (GTDB taxonomy): domain Bacteria; phylum Bacillota; class Clostridia; order Oscillospirales; family Feifaniaceae; genus DATMXT01. Next base: position 16,039 of record DATMXT010000060.1, read on the forward strand.
TGCAGCTGCTCCGCGTCGCCCTTGAGGCGGCCAACGCCGCGGTTTTTGAGCGGGGCGCAAGCGAGAACGAACACGCCGGAATGGGCACGACGGTCGTGGCGGCCCTCATTCGGAAAGGCGAGGCCTTTGTCGCGAACGTCGGCGACAGCAGGGCCTATCTCTTCACGGAGCAGGGCCTTGAGAAAATCACCCACGACCACTCGGTCGTGCAGGAGATGCTCGACGGCGGCACCATCACCGAAAACGAGGCCCGCAGCCATCCGCAAAAAAACATCATCACGCGGGCCCTTGGCACGCAGGAGAGCGTCAACATCGACATATTCCGGGTGGACGTCGCCCCCGGAAACCGCATACTGCTCTGCTCCGACGGGCTGACCAACATGGTCGAGGACGCCGACATCTCGTGGGAGCTGGCCCGCCCCGGCGCACTCGACCAGGTGCTGTCCGCCCTGCTTCACAGGACCCTTGAAGCGGGCGCCACCGACAACATCACGGCCGTTGCGGTCGAACTGTAAGGGGGTGGCGGCTTGGAACGGTTGATTGGTAAAATTGTCAACGACAGATATCGCATTAAGAGCATTGTCGGCGTCGGCGGAATGGCCGTCGTCTACCGCGCCATCGACATTCACACGGGGGCTGTCGTCGCGGTCAAGGCGCTCAAGCACGAATTTTTAGAGGACGAGGGCTTTCGCACCCGCTTTGAAAACGAGTCCCGCGCCATCTCCATCTTAAACCATAAGAACATCGTCAAAATTTACGACGTGGCCTTAAACGAGGACCTCTATTACATTGTGATGGAGTATCTCGACGGCATCACGTTAAAGCAGTATATCAAGCAGCAGGGGCGGCTCGGCTGGCGGGAGACCCTCTACCTCACGGAGCAGGTGCTCTCTGCCCTGCACCACGCCCATGAGAGCGGCATCGTCCACCGGGACATCAAGCCGCAGAACATCATGCTGCTGCCGGACGGCTCCATCAAGGTGACCGACTTTGGCATCGCCCGCTTTTCCCACGCCTCCACCGCGACCATGACCGACAAGGCCATAGGCTCGGTGCACTATATCAGCCCCGAGCAGGTCTCGGCCGCCGGCGCCGACCCCCGCAGCGACATCTACTCGGTCGGGGTCATGATGTACGAGATGCTGACGGGCGTGCTGCCCTTCGACGCCGAAAACCCCGTCTCGGTCGCCCTCATGCAGCTTCAGACGCCGCCTCCTCCGCCCACAAAGCACTGCCCCGAAATTCCGGAGGGGCTTGAGGAGATCATTTTAAAGTGCCTGGCCAAAAACCCCGACAACCGCTATGAGACGACGCAGGACCTGCTTGACGACATTGAGCGGTTCAAACAAAACCCCTCAATCCGGTTTGAGTACAAATACCTCTCGGACGAAAACCCCACGAAATATATTGACGCCATCAAGACCATCAAGAGCGGCGAGGAGTTTGAAAACGAGGAGCGCCGCCGCGGGGCACTGGGCACCATGTCCGGCATCATGGCGGCGGTCGTCTTAGTTGCCGCGGCTTTCATCCTGCTGGTCGCAAAGCCGTGGGCGAGCGCCGTGCCGACCGACGTCAGAATACCGGACCTCGTTAACCTCTATTACGACGACGTCGTGGCCGACACCGAGACTTACGGCGACTTTCGCATTGTGGAGCTCCAGCGGGTCTACAACGACGACTACGAGGCCGGCAAAATTTTCAACCAGTCGCCGGTCGAGGGCATGGTGGTAAAGCCGGGGGCCGACATCAAAGTCAGCATCAGCCTCGGCCCCAAGCGGGCGACGGTGCCCGGCGTCTCCGGGAAAAACTATATTCAGGCCGAAATTGACATCACAAAGCTCGGGCTCAAGTGCGACGTCATGCGGGAGTACAGCGACTCGGTCGTGGAGGACTATGTCATCCGCACCGACCCCGAGGCCGGAACCGAGCTCGAGGCCGGCTCCTCCGTCCTGCTCTATGTGAGCCAGGGGCGCAAAATCAACAAGGTGTCTGTGCCGACCCTCGTCGGTCTATTGGAGGACGAAGCCCGCCGCAGCCTCAACGAGGCGGGCCTTGTCGCGTCGACTGCACAGGTGCCCGGCGACAAGCCCTACGGCACCGTCATGACCCAGAACATCGGGCCGGGACAGCAGGTCGACGAGGGCACCATCATCAACCTCGAAATCAGCGACGGCTCTTCGGCCCCGGTGCAAAAGGAGATCACGGTCACTTTCCCCAAGAGCCCGTCCTCTTTCACCTTGACGGTCAAAAAGAGCGGCGAAGTGGTCTACGAGGCGCCCCACGCGGCCGATGAGAAGTCGGTTCGCCTCGTGCTGTCCGGGCGGGGGACCGAGATTGTCGAAATCTATATCAACGGTGTGTTAAAGGAGTCCGGATTTGTCGATTTCACTTGACGGCATCATTTTAAAGGGAATCGGCGGATTCTACTATGTGGAGACGCCTGCCGGCATTTACGCCTGCAAGGCGCGGGGGCTATTTCGCAAAACCCGCATTACCCCCTTGCCGGGCGACCGGGTGCGCGTCGCCGTCACCCACGAGGGCGACAGGGAGGCCTATATCGAGGAGATCTACGCGCGCAAGAGCCTGCTTGTCCGCCCGCCCTGCGCCAACGTCGACCGCATGTTCATCGTGGCCTCGGCAGAGTCTCCCGAGGCCGTGCCGCTCCTCATTGACAAAATGACGGCCGTCTGCGAAAAAAAGGGGATTGACCCCGTCATCCTCGTCAGCAAATCCGACCTCGCCGACTCCGCGCCCCTTGTCGCGGCCTACCAAAAGTGCGGGTTTACGGCCTTTGCCGTCAGCGCGCAGACGGGGGAGGGCCTTGACAGGCTGAAAGACCTCATCAAAGGGCATCTCTGCGCCTTTGCGGGCCAGTCGGGCGTCGGCAAGTCGAGCATCTTAAACTTCCTGCTGCCGGACGCCCTGGCGCAGGTGGGGGAGCTCTCGGAGCGGCTGGAGCGGGGCAGACATACGACGCGACATGTCGAGCTCTTCTCTTACGCGGGGGGCCTCATCGCCGACACGCCGGGCTACGGCGACCTGTCCATCGAGCGGTTTGAGCCGGTCTACAAAGAGGAGCTCGAGAGCTGTTTTCGGGAGTTTGCGCCCTATGTCGGCCGCTGCCGCTTCGCGGGGTGCAGCCACGACAAGGAGCCGGGCTGCGCCGTCAAGGCGGCGGTGGCGGAAGGGGAAATTCCGGCCTCCCGGCATGAGAGCTATCTGGCGATGCTCTACGAAGTGAAGGATTTGAAGGAGTGGGAGCGAAGTGAGTGAGGGGCGAACTTGCGTGATCATGGCTGCCATGGGGCTGACGGAAGAGGAGGCAATGGAGATTGCCGCCCTTGAGCGCCCTTACATAATCTGCGCCGACGCGGGTTACACCCACGCGGCGCGCTGCAAAATCATCCCCGACCTCGTTTTGGGCGACTTCGACTCCTACTGCGGCGCTGTCGCGACTCTGAGCGGCGCCGTTGAGACCTTTCCGGTTGAAAAAGACGACACCGACACGATGCTTGCGGTCAAAGAGGGGCTTGCCAAGGGCTGCAAGGACTTTCGGATTTACGGGGCCCTGGGCGGGCGGCTTGACCACACGATGGCCAACATCGTGGCGCTGCGGTATCTGCTCGACCACGGGGCGTCGGGCTGGCTTATCAGCCGCGAAAACTGCGTCACCATGATTGAAAACGGCACCATTGCCGTCAAAAAAGATGCGCGTTTCCCCAACGTCTCCATTTTCTGCTACGGGCCGCCCGCAAAGGGCGTCACCATCCGCGGCTGCCAGTACCCCCTGACCGACTACACCCTGGACGAGCATTTTCCGCTCGGAGTCAGCAACCACGTCCTTGAAGACGAGGGCTCTTTCACGGTCAAAGACGGGACGCTGCTGGTCATTTTGTCGGCGTAGCAATCACAGGCGCTTTCACATATACTGTCCCAGAGAAGAAAACTGGGGGACGGGATATGGGATTTTACCGCGACATTTTTGGTCTTGGCATCATATTTTTCGGTGCGGGAATTCTGCTGTCCACTTTTTTACCGGCGCCGATTCTTGTTGTGATTATGGCCGCGCTCATCATAGGCGTCGGGTATCTCATACTTTGCAGCAGGTGAGGTGATGCCGCAGTGAGGCTTAGAATAGCCAAAAAGGGAACAAGACGCAGTAAGCCCTGTGCGCCTGCGATGCCGGAGCCGCCAGTGTGTGCCCCGGAGTCGGGAAGAAGAAGGAAACGCACAAGCAAAAAGAAATAAGCTGGCTGTAAATGACGGCGGGACAACAGTCCCGCCGTCATTTTTGTCAGTCGAAAAGTCATTTTCGACTGACGATTTTCTCGGCTCACCGAAAGGCCCGAGAAAATGCGTATAAATCCTTATTTTTAAACGCGTTTAAAAATAAGGCCATTAAATGCCGCCCGCGAGCGCGAATTCACTTCGCGCGG
>DATMXT010000061.1:0-7334 GCA_035561375.1 Terriglobales bacterium
ACATTTTCCCGGCTAATCGGAGAGCCGGGAAAATCGGGCTGTCGAAAAATCGCTTTTTCGACAGCCCGAAGGCCGCGGGAGAAAACTCCCGCGGCCTTGCCTTTGTTCATACCGTTTTATTTTTCGTAGTCCTCGTACAGCTCATCCTTCGGGTGCTCATAGATGATTTTGCACCCCTCCTCATCGGCCTCTCTGCACTTTTTCGCGTATACGTACAGTGCGGCAGCCGCCGTCAGCAGAACGGCAATCGATACTCCCCATTTCATAAATATGTTCCTCCCTATTTAAATTTACACATCAAATGAACGCTTAAACTTTGAAACGCCTGTCATCCCGCTGCGCGCCTTTGCCTGAAGCATATCTATCCGTTATGTTTCCGTTTAATGCACATATCTATGCAGTATTTCTATAATTATGCTATTCTTCCGTATTCCGAAGCTCGCTCCACATCCGTATAAATATCGGTATATACATGACAAAGGCCACAAACAGCCCGACGGTCGCCAAGGCGATGAGCATGGAGTTCGTTGAGTCCGGAAGCCCCGGGAAAAACAGCAGCACCGACATCACGACATAATAGATAAACGTCGACACTTTGCCGAACCATTTGGAGCCGTCCATCTTTTTGTTGTACTGCAACAGCAGCGCCGCGGAAATGCCCATGAAGCTCTCTTTGATGATCAGCACCCCGACCAGCCACCCCATCTGTGGGATGCGCAGCATGAGGCAGAGCGCGACGGCGGCCTGCGTCAGCTTGTCGGCCACCGGGTCGAGGGCCTTGCCGAGCTCTGTAATCATGTCAAACCGTCTGGCGATGAAACCGTCCAGAAAATCGGTGAGGCCGGAGACGGCCACAATTGCCCCGGAAACTGCGTAATCCCGGTAGGTGTCGGCCCGAAGGTAGACATAGACGAAGACCGGAATGAGCAGAATTCGGGAATAGCTCATGATGTTGGGTACGCTGAAAATCTCCTTCTGTTTTTGCGTCACACAGCATCCTCCCATCTTTATCTCCAGATTATAGCATATTTGAGGGGCGGTTTGAAGGGTTTTGTCAATTCTTTTTCACACAGCATATGATGGCTTCAAGGGCAATGCTCAAAAAATATCGTGAGGGGTTTTGAATTATGTCCGAATACGTTTCCGGCTCGGGGCTTGAAATGACGCGCGCCCAGGCCGTGACCGCCGTCATCTATTCCATTGCGCAGGAGGACACCGCGCTCGCCAATCTCCTCTCGGCCGAGGCCGCAAACCTCTGGAGAGTCGTCGGCTCCGAAGGCGCGACCATCGACCAGATTCTCGCCGTCAGCCAGAATGCGCAAAGCACTCTTGCACATATCGCCGAAATCGAAATCCGGCTGCTTGGCAAGCTCACCGCTTTAAGCGGCGAGCTTGCTTAGCCTGGTGCCGCGGGCCGCAGTCCCGGGAACTGCCCGTCACCGCAGCTCGACGACCGTGACGCCGGCGTCGCCCTCTCCGTAAACCCCCTGCCGGAATGCGGCGACATGGGGATGTCCTTTCAGGTGCTGCCAAATGGCGCTCCGAAGCGCCCCCGTGCCCTTGCCGTGGATGACGGTGACGCTCTCAAGTCCCGCCAGCGACGCCTCGTCGAGATATTTGTCGAGGGCCAGACACCCGTCCTCGCCGTTTTGTCCGCGCAGGTCGAGCTCGATGGGCAGCGTGGAAACTTGCTTGTCGCCCCCCTTGCGGCGTCTTGCCACAAATTTTTCAGTCATTTTCTTTTGCTCGTCGACAAGCTCGAGGTCCGAGAGCTTCACTTTGGTTTTTATGATGCCGGCCCGCACTTGGACAAACCCGCCGGCGTCAGGCGCCGTAAGCACCTCGGCCGTCTTGTCGAGGCTTCGAATGCGCACGGTGTCCCCCACCCGCAAGTCTTGAGGCGGCTGTCCCTGCGGCTCCTCCCGCTCTATGACGGGGTCGGCCTCGTCGGCCGCACGGTTTATCTCGCGGCGCAAGCTCGCCCTCGCCTCGGCGAGGCGGGCCGCAAATTCAGGAGCGTCCTTTTGTTTTTTCAACTCGGCAAGCTCATCCATCGTGCGGGTGTACATCGTGCGGGCCATGGCCACCATGCGCCTCGCCTCGGTCGTGGCTTTTTCAATCTCCCGCTCTTTTGTGCGCTCAAACTCGGCCCGCTCTTTTTCAAGCCGGGTCTTATTTGTCTGCGCCTCATAGTTCAGGCGTCTGGCCTCGTCAAGCTGCCGCTCCATTTGCTGGCGGCGGGCTTCAAACTGCTCCATGACGTCCTCAAACCGCAGCGCTTCGCCGCTCGTCAGCTCTTTTGCCCGCTCAATGACGTCCTCCCCGATGCCAAGCCGGGCCGAAATGGCGTAGGCGTTGGACTTGCCGGGCGTGCCGGTGATCAGCTTATAGGTCGGCCGCAGCGTCTCGACGTCAAACTCGCAGGAGGCGTTTTGCACCCCCTTGGTGTTGAGGGCGAAGAGCTTGAGCTCAGGGTAATGCGTCGTGGCCGCAATGCGGGCTCCCTGACTGCGCAGCCGCTCGAGAATGGCCATGGCGAGGGCCGCCCCCTCGACGGGGTCGGTGCCGGCGCCCAGCTCGTCGAGCAGCACGAGGCTGTTTTTGTTGTCGGTCGCGAGGATGCTCACAATGGTCGTGATGTGCCCCGAGAAGGTCGACAGCGACTGCTCAATGCTCTGCTCGTCGCCGATGTCGCACAGCACATGGGTGAAGACGGCGACGCGGGTGCCCTCCTCGGCCGGAACGTGGAGCCCGGCCGCGGCCATGAGGCTCAGTAGCCCAAGCGTTTTGAGGGTGACGGTCTTGCCGCCGGTGTTGGGGCCGGTGATGACAAGGGTGTCGACGCCGGCGCCGAGCTTCAAATCAATGGGCACGACGCTCTCCCGCGGGATGAGCGGGTGCCTCGCTTTGCGAAGCTCAATCTCACCCGTGCCGTTTAAAATGGGCATGACGGCCTCCTGCGCGCGGGCCAGCCGGCCCTTGGCGAAAGTGAAGTCGATTTCAACGAGCAGGTCGTAGTCGTTCAGGATGTCGTCAGCGCGGGCCCCGACGGCGGCCGAAAGTTCGGCCAAAATCCGCGCAATCTCCTCCTCCTCTTTTGCGTAGAGGATTTTGAGCTCGTTGTTGGCCTCGACGACCGGCATGGGCTCGACAAAGCAGGTGGCCCCCGACCCCGAGGTGTCGTGGACAAGCCCCGGCACCTCGCTGCGAAATTCCGCCTTGACCGGAATGACAAACCGGCTGGCGCGAATCGTGATGATGGGGTCCTGCAAATATTTCTGGTAGCTTGGGGAGCGGATCATCTTTTGCAGCGTGTCGCGAATGCGCTGCGAGGCGGAGCTTATCTGCCGGCGAATCCGGGCGAGCTCCGGGGAGGCGAGGTCGGCCACCTCCTCCTCGTTTAAAATGGAGGTGACAATGCGCTCCTCCAGCGTCTTTTGCGCCGTCAGAAGCGAAAAGAGCTCCCGCATGCCCGGCGCATCCTCCGTGTCCTCCTCAATGTAGTCGATGCACTGGCGGGTGGCCTTGAGCACCGCGGCAACCCGCAGCAGCTCCAGCATGGTAAGGGTGGCGCCCTTTACGGCGTGCGCGACTGATTCCCGAATGTCCTTGACGCCGCCGGCCGGCGGGCTGCCCTTGCGCCCGACGAGGGTATACGCCTGCGCCGTGCGCTGCTGCCGCTCCTGCACCTCGTCGAGGTGGGGGGAGGGCGTGAGGGCGGCCGCCCGCTCTCTGGAGCCGTCGCTGCCGCACTTCTCCTGCAGCAGTTCCAGCACCCGGTCGAACTCCAGCGTCCGCATGGATTTATTGATAAGCTGTGATGGGTCCTTCATGTTTTTTGTCTCTCCTGCGGTAAATGAATGCTCTGATAAAATGAAAATGTCTCAAAGGGGCGGGCCAGCTGATTTTGGGCGTACTCCGCAGCCAGGGCGGCGAGCTGTCCGTCCAGTCCCCCGCTTGTTTTAAACATGTAAAGTTTTTTGTCTTCACAGGTTATGATATAGCGCATGGCGTCGATTGCGGCCCCCGTGAGCGGCTTTGCGGCGGGGGCGCACCGCCGGCAGACAAGCCCGCCGTCGAGCGGCGAGAAGGCGTAGACCTCGTCCTGCCCCCCGCAGCGCACGCACCCCTCAAGGTGCGGCATGTAACCTGCCTCGGAGAGCGCCCGAAAAGCGTAGGCGCCGACAATGGCGTCGCACCCGGCCACCCCTCTTGACAGGGCGTAGAGCGCGTTCAAAGTCAGCCGCAGCAGCCCGTCGTCGGCTTGCCCCTCGACCGTGAGGGCCGAGCAGAGCTCGGCGACAAAGCCGGCGCCGGCCAAAGCCCCGATGTCTCTGCGCAAATCAAAAAAAGACTCGACGACTTCGGCCTGCCGAACCGTGACCCGCTCGCCCCGCTTGTTCAGCGTATACCTGCCGTAAGTGAACACGGCCGACGCCGCAAGCAGCGGACTCTTAATGCGCCCGGCGGCCTTTGCCCAGCAGCGCAGGGGGCCCTCCCCTTCGGCCAAAAGCGCCAGACTCTTGTCGTAGTCCCCCACCGGCAGACTTCGCAGCACGAGGGCATTTACCGAATAGTCCATAAAAACCTCATCTGCGCCCCCGGTTTACTTGTCGTTGTATCCGACCGAGCGCAAAAACCGCTCGCTGTCCCGCCACGACTCCCGCACTTTGACGAAGGTCTCGAGAAATACCTTGCACCCGAGCAGCCGCTCCATGTCGACCCGGGCCGCCGACCCGATTTTTTTGAGCATGGCGCCGCCCTTGCCGATGATGATGCCCTTGTGGGACTCCTTTTCGCAGACGATGACGGCCTTGATTTCGACAATGCCGTCCTCCCGCTCAATAAACCGCTCAATTTCGACCGCAAGGCCGTGGGGCACCTCTTTGTCGAGCAGGCGCAGCGCCTTCTCGCGGATGAGCTCGCCCACCATCTGGCGTTCGGTCTGGTCGGTGTAGGCGTCCTCCGGAAAATAGGCCGGCCCCTCGGGCAGCAGCCTTGTAATTTCGCCCTTCAGCTCCGCAAGGCCGTCCCCGGTGCGGGCTGAGATGGGGATGATGGCGGCAAAGTCAAAGGCCGCCGCGTAGGCCGCGATGACCGGCAGCAGCGCCGGCTTTTCCACCGTGTCGATTTTGTTGACGGCGAGGATGATGGGAAAGCCGTCGGCCTTTGCCCGCTCCATGATGCCCCGCTCGACCTCTTCCACCGTCTCGGTCGGCTCGACGACCAGCACGGCGGCGTCGACGTCCCGCACCGCCCCCTCGGCCTGCCGCATCATATAGGCCCCCAATTTATCCTTGGGACGGTGCAGCCCCGGCGTGTCGAGGAAGAGCATCTGGGCCTCCCCGTCGTTTACGATGCCGAGAATGCGGTTGCGGGTGGTCTGCGGGCGGTTTGCGACAATGGCCACCTTCTGGCCTACAAGCGCGTTTAGCAAGGTGGACTTGCCGACGTTTGGCCGGCCCACAATGGCCACAAATCCGGATTTTTTAATCACAGGACGTGCTCCTCCAGTTCGCTGATGTATTTTTCCTGTAAGGCCGTCATCCGCGCCTCCTCAAGGGGCTCCACGTGGTCGTAGCCGAGTAGGTGCAGGGTGGAGTGGATGACCATATAGCCTAGTTCATAGAGATAGGGCAGCCCGTATAGCCCCGCCTGCCAGGCCACCCTCCCGCAGTCGATGACGATGTCGCCAAGCTCCACGGGATAGGGCGGGCGCATCTCCTCGCCCGGTGCGAGCAGCGGAAAGGAGAGGACGTCGGTCGTGGCGTCGACGCCGCGATAGGCCAAATTGAGCTTTTGTACGAACTTCGCGTCTGCGAGCGTCACCGAAATTTCGACGGGAACCTTAATCCCCTCACGCCGCAGCGTGTGCAGGCAGGCCCTGCGCACCCACCGGCGCTCGGCAGGTGCGTCCGTGACATACCCCCGCCGCTTATTTGTGATGGCGATCACCGTGCCGCCCTCTTGCGGGTCGTGCGGCGCCGCTTGTTCTCCTCGTCCTTCTCATAGGCCTTGATGATGCGCTGCACGAGCGGATGCCGCACGACGTCCCGCTCGGTCAGCCGCACGATGCCGATGTCCTCGACCCCGTGCAGCACGCTCTCCGCGTCAATGAGGCCGCTGCGGGTCCCCGAGGGCAGGTCAATCTGGGTGACGTCGCCGGTGATGACGGCCTTGGAGCCGGCCCCAAGCCGGGTCAAAAACATCTTCATCTGCTCAACCGTCGTGTTCTGGGCCTCGTCGAGGATGATAAAGGAGTTGTCGAGGGTTCGCCCGCGCATATAGGCAAGGGGTGCCACCTCAATGGCGCCCCGCTCCATGTGTTTTTGGAAGCTCTCGGTCCCCAGCATGTCGAAAAGCGCGTCATAGAGGGGCCGCAGGTAGGGGTCGACCTTGCTCTGCAGGTCCCCCGGCAAAAACCCGAGCTTCTCGCCGGCCTCGATGGCCGGCCGCGTGATGATGATGCGGTCGACCTTGCGGTCCCGGAAGGCGGCGACGGCGAGGGCGACCGCGAGGTAGGTCTTGCCGGTGCCGGCCGGGCCGATGCCCAGCACAATCGTGTTCCCCCGAATCTCGTCAATGTATTTTTGCTGGCCGACCGTCTTGGCCTTGATGGGCTTGCCCTTTACCGTGATGCAGATGACGCCGCCCGCAATGGCGCGCAGCTTGTCCGCCTCGCCCTCGCGCACCATTTGCAGGACGTAGTTGACCCTAGAGGCGTCAATTTGCTCCCCCTTAGAGGCCAGCATGAGCAGGCTCTCAATGGTACGGGCGGCGAGGTCGCAGTCCTCTTCCTCTCCCACCACCTTGACGCCGCCGTCCCGGAAGACGACGCGCACATTCAGCTCCCGTTCGATGATGGATATGTTCTGGTCGACGCTGCCCAGCACATGGGCCAGCTCTTCCATACGGTCAAAGTCGATTACTCTCTCCGTGTTGATGTTCCCCTCTCAATAAAGCGGTACCGGCGTTGCGATGTCCTCAAGCGCCTCGATTTCAAACCTCAGCTGCGCGCCCTCGTCGCTCACTTCGAGCCAGTGGCGCACCGCCTGAATTTCCCGGCCGCTCGACAGGTCCGCCACCGTCTCGTCAAGCTTGGCAAGGCAGAGGGCCTCAAGCTCCTCGTCGGTCTGGACGCGGGTCAGCACCAGCACCTCGCCGTACATGTCAGCCCGAAGGGCAAGAGGCAGCTCGGCTCCAAACAGCGACGCACGATACTCTTTTGATATTTTATCATACTCCGGCCATGAAATACTACTGTCAATGTAAAGTTTTATGCTGCAAAAGGGCAGCAGCAGCGTATATTTCGCCTCGCTGCGGCCGGTGTAGAC
>DATMXT010000062.1:0-3505 GCA_035561375.1 Terriglobales bacterium
TGGAGGACAAAGATTTGCTGATAAAGTCGTAGGCCATCGCATATCACCCAAGTTATTATTGGCGGTTTTATTGATGGTTATGCGTAAATCCGCGGGAGCCGAAGGTGCGGCATGACAAAGAGCCGGCCGTTTTCACGGCCGGCTCTTTGTCATGCCCCATTTTTCACACCCGTCATCTTACGCATAACCATCAATAAAACCGCCAATAATAACCTGGGTGATATGCTTTGTCCAGTGACTTTATCAGCAAAACACTGTCCTCCAATGAATCGACATTAAAAAAAATCATCGGTGAAAGCTTCGATATACAATGCAGGCATTTTAAAATCCCCGCATTGAATAATTCAGAAGCTTTTGTTGTTTATGTCAGCGGTTTGGTCGACGGCAGAATCATTGACGAGACCATCATCAGGCCGCTCATCCTCTATCCCGAGCAGCACAGTGAGCTGACCCTTCACAGGAAAGAGAACCGCGTATCGCTCCTCATGGAAAAGGGCGTCTTTACCGCGGCCGCAAAGGAGACCACGCGCATGGGGGAGGCCGTCAGCGGGGTGCTCGAGGGGGATACGGCGCTCTTTATTGATGAATGCAATGCCGTCCTTGTCCTCAATACAAGAAAATACGAGGGGCGCCCCGTCAGCGAGCCGGTCACCGAAAGTGAAATCAAAGGCCCCCGCGACGGCTTTGTGGAGAACATTCAGACCAACGCCGCCTTAATCCGCCGAAGAATTAAGGACCCCGGACTGCGGTTTGACAAAATGAGCATCGGAGCGCGCACCCAGACGACCGTATGCATCTCCTATATCGACGGGCTGACTAACGTTAAGCTGATCGGTGAAGTCAAACAGCGGCTTGGCAGGATAAAGACCGACGGGGTCATTTCAAGCGAGGAAATCCAGGAGCTCATTGAGGACACCCCGTATTCGATTTTTCCGGGCATACACAACACCGAGCGGCCGGATAAGGTTTGCAGCGCGCTTTTGGAGGGGCGGGTGGTCGTTTTAGTGGACAACACGCCTTTTGTCAGCATCATTCCGGCTGTCTACTGGGAGTTTTTCACGAGCTCCGGCGACTATTACAGCCATTTTGTCTATGCGACATTTATTCGGTGGATACGGCAGCTCGCACTCTTCATCAGCATTTCCGCCTCCTCCTTTTACGTGATGCTCACCTCCTATCATCAGGAGATGCTTCCGACGGTGCTCGCCATGAAAATATCGGCCGACCGGGCGGGCGTCCCTTTTCCGGCCTTTATGGAGGCCACCCTTATGGAGCTCATCATCGAAATCATGAAGGAGGCCGGCCTGCGCCTGCCAAAACCCATCGGGCAGACGGTCAGCATCGTCGGCTCGCTGGTCATCGGGCAGGCGGCTGTGGCCGCGGGGCTCGTCAGTCCGCTGCTCATCATTGTCATTGCGGTCGCCGCCATCTCCTCGTTTTCAATTCCGAGTTTCAGAATGAGCAACGCGTTCCAGCTGATGAGGTTTCCGGTTTTGGCAGCGACTGCCTGTTTCGGGCTGCTCGGATACCTTGCCTGCGTCATTGTCGTGCTTTTGAGGCTGATGTCGATGCGCTCTTTTGGCACCCCGTACCTTGCGCCGGTCATCCCCTTTGACAAGAGCGGCCAAAAAGACGTCTTTGTCCGGGCCCCCTGGTGGAAAATGGACTGGAGGCCCCGGTTCACAAAGGCGAAAGACGGCAGACGGCAGGCGCCGGATTTAAAGCCCAAACCGCCGTCTAAAGGATAGACAGTCGTTAAAAAGGGAGCATGATGAACAAAATTACACGCTGCATACTCGTTTTTCTTGCAGCGCTGTGCCTGACGGCCCTTTGCGGCTGCTGGGATATGCGCGAAATAAATCATCTCGGGCTTGTGACGGCGGTCGGCGTCGATAAAGTCGTGGGGAGCGAACGGTTTTCCGTCACCGTGCAAATCGCAAACCCCAATGAAAGCGGCGGGGGCGAGGGGAAGGGGACGACAAAGGCCGAGGAGTGGATTGGGACTGCCGAGGGCGACACGCTCTTTGAAGCCATTCGGAATTTGTCCAAAATTTCGGACAAACGCATCATGTGGGCGCACAACAACGTCGTCATCATCGGCGCCTCGCTTGCAAAAGAGGGCATTATCCCGGTCGTCGACTTTTTTACGCACAACCCGGAGCTGCGCATGAAAACGGCCGTCGTCGTCGCGGACGGCGAGGCCAAAGAGCTCATCTCCGCCACGGTGGGCCTCGAAAACATCTCCGGGGTCTCTTTTGTGTCCCTCCAGAGCTACCGCGGCCTCGCGGCCGCAAGCGTCGAGTCGAATATGCTGAAAGTCAGCTCGGACCTCCAAAGCCCGTACTCAAGCCCGTTAATCGCCCAAATTCGTTTGGTCAAGGCGATCACGAACACGGGGGAGGACAAAAATGACGAGGAGACGGTGGAGCTGTCCGGCGCCGCGGTGTTCAAAAAAGATGTGATGATAGGCTCCCTGACGGCGCAGGAGTGCCGGGGCGTCTCCTGGATTTTAAATGAGACCGACCGGACTTTGGTCACGGTGCGCGACCCGCAGTACGGCAACAAAAATGTTTCGGTCGAAACTTATGAGGTCAAAGCCAAAATCAAAACAAAGGTCGTGAAGGGAATGCCGCAGGTCTCCATTCACATCACGGGGAAAGGGGACATCGCGGAGGAGGACGCCTCGACCGACAGGGACATTGACGAAGTGAAAGACACCGTGTCCAAACTTGTCAACAAAAAAGTTGAGGAAGAGGTTCGCCTCTGTCTTGAGACTATCCAAAAGAAATACGGCGTGGACGTGCTGGGTTTAGCGCAGGTCGTTCATGTCCAAAATGACAAGGAGTGGGAGAGCGGGCTCAAGGACCGGTGGGTGGACGTTTTTCCGAATATCCCCTTGACCGTCACCGCGGACTTCAGCGTCCAGTCGAGCACCTTGAATCAAATTCCGATGAATATCAACGATTAGCCCGGGGGAGGCGTGACCGAGTGACTGTCGCGAAAATTGACCGCTTGCAGTATTTCTTTATGATCCCCTGCATCCTGTTCGGCAAAGCCATCGGCGTCACAGCCGGAATCATGGTGAGAAGGCTCGGCACCGACACCTGGCTCTCCATGGCCATCGGCTTTTGCCTCGGGACCCTCGCCATGCTGCTGACAGTTTACCTGTGCTCCAAATTCCCCGATAAGACCATTGTTGAGTTTTCCGGAGACCTGCTGGGCATTTGGACGGGGAAACTGGTCGGCGTGATTTTGGCCGTGTATTTCGCCGTCGCCTACGCCGCGTCTGCGGGGGTCATGTTGGTTCATCTCAATGAATATTTTCTGCCGAATACGCCCTTAATTCTCATCACAATTCTCTATACGCTGCTCTGCCTCGTCGGGGTGCTGTACGGCGTCGAGGTGATTATACGGTTTTCACTGGTCGGCTTTGTCATGTGCCTCCTGCTCAATCTCACGATGGTCGCGGGCACCGTCAAGGACATCAAATTCATCAACCTGCTCC
>DATMXT010000063.1:0-4323 GCA_035561375.1 Terriglobales bacterium
CGTTCAGTGTGACCCGGTCAAGCGCGCTTTCGCACTGATTTGGGTAGCGAAAAGTCAGGCTTTGGATGTGAAACGTCTCCACTTGCGGGCCTCCAGATAGTTTAATATGACCGGGGTCAGACCAAGGGCCAGATAGCACAGGTAAAAGCTCGCCTCAAGGGGCCCCGCGGCCCCCCACTTCACGGTCGGGTAATACCGGAAATAGAGCCCGCCCGCGGCCCACCCAGAGGCGACGTAAAGTCCGCAAAAGATGAGCCACGCCAGCAGCGCCCGGTCCCGCGCCTCAAAGCGGTAAATGGAGAAGGCGCTGCGCCCCGGCAGCCCGTACCCGCGGCTTTTCATGCTGTCGGCAGTCTCAATGGCGTTGTCGAGAGACCATGTGACGACGATGGACGAGACGGCGGCGGCATGCCTGAGTCTTGAGAGGAGCGGCCCCTGCGACAGGTCGCGCCCGCAGGCCCTTTGAGCTTCAGCCGCCGCTTTGAACTGCGCCGCAAACCGGGGGACAAAGCGCAGCGACATTGACAGCACAAGGCTTAAAGCGGGGATGACCCGGCCAAACAGGCAGACGAATTTGTCGGTGCTCATCACAGCGTGGCAGCAGGAAAACCACATGAGCGCCGCCGCGAGCATCAAGGCCGTCCCGGCGCCGTACAGGATGCTCTCAAGTGTCAGGGGGTTGCCGCTCGGCAGGTAGAGCAGGGTTGTCCCGCCCGCGTGGTTGAAAGCGGCGCTGACGGCAACGGCGAGAAGCTCCGCGGGCAGCAAATAACAGAGACTTTTTTTTATTGCCGCCCCGCCCCGCAGTGACGATAAATAGAGGGCGGCGCAGACAAGCGAAATGCCAAGGCAGACGGGGTTCATGAGGCCCATGGAAAAGGCGATGACAAGGGCGAAATATAGAAAACTCAACGCCGGGTGGCATGCGGTTAAAATATCGGTGTTCCTCGTCGTCGTCACTTCCTTTCGGGGAAAAAAGTGCTGCGCCAATGACTTTTTCATTGGCGCAGCCGTATTTCCGCGTTTTTATAATTCACATGCCGGCGTCAAAGTCGCGTGACAGCATGTTCGTCCCAAGCAGGTCTTCTGACTTCGGCCCGTTTACCCCCGACCATTCGTCTTCTCACGCTGTCGCGTAATGACGGGCTAACGCCATCGGTCGGTCGGGCCGTCACAGCGGCGGCGTCCGTGCCGGATTTTGACCGGCTTCCCTATTCTCCGGGGAAAAGGGGAGCCCGACGGTTTCTTTTTCTCCGGCACTTGGACAATATTTCATTTTGTGATATTCAGTATAACATATCACAGAGCAAAAAGCAGTACAAATCAACGAAAACTATTTCAACAGCTGCGCAAGCCCCGCCGCGAAGAGCTCAGCCGCGTACTCGGCCTCGCCGAGGCTGTTGCCGCAGGAGCCGACCTCCACTAAAATGGCCCCCTGCCGCAGGTGCTGGTTGAAGCGGTCGGCCCGCAGGTTGAGGGGGCGCATGAGGCCGGGGTAGTTGTCGACGAGGATTTTTTGCAGCGCCATGGCAAAGCGCAGGTTGTCGCGCCAGTTGTCGTGCTGCTTGCCGTTTTGCGGCGTGCCGACGACCAGCATCATCTGGGCGGCCGTCTTGTCCCCGATGACCGTGATGGGCCGGTATTTGACGCCGGTCGAGGTGATCATGGAGTCGCGGTGGATGTCGAGCACGACCCGCACCGAGGGGTAGGCCTCAAGCTCGGCCTCGGCCACCGCCAGGCTCTTCACATAGGCCTGGTTGAAGGAGGGGATGTCGCAGAGCGTCTCGTCGTGCACGACTTCAATGCCGCGCTTTTCAAGGGCCTCGGCCATGACGCGCCCCACCGCAACGACGTCCTCATCCGGGTTTTCGCTGCGCACCGAAGCCTCGCCGCTCTCGGGGTCATAGCTGACGGTGCCCTCCGGCGAATAGGCCTCGGTGCCGTGGGTGTGCAAAATGAGCACCTGCGGCCCTTCGGTCACCTCGGACAGGCTGACTCCGTCCGAGAGCAGCGCCGCGTAGTCGGGTTCGTAGTCGGTCTGGTTGAGCACATAGATGCCGCCCGTCCCCTCGTGGGTCGAGGCCGAGCCTGTCAGGGTCACGGCCGTCACCGGCAGCTCCCCCTCGGGGATGTCGTCGGCGGGGGTCGGGTCGGGCTTCTCGGGCGCCGAGAAGATGAGATCGCGGTGGTTGACGACCTTTGGGGTCTCGGTTTCGGCGGCCATTGCCGGCGCCGGGAGCAGCAGCAGCATAAAGCCGCAGGCCAAAAGTCCGCCGATCAGGTTGATGAATACGATTCTAAGCCTTGTCCCCATGTTTTTCACCTCAAGGGACTTTATGACGGTACCGCTTGCTTTTATGCCATATTTGGGGTACAATAATCTCAAATGTCAACAGGGGGTATCGGTGTGACTATTGAAAAGGACCTCTCCTTACATATTGTGCGGGTCACGGAATCGGCGGCGCTTCGGGCGGCCCGAACCCTTGGCCACGGCGACAAGAACGCGAGCGACAAAGCGGCGGTCGACGCTATGCGCGGCATGCTCGACTATCTGGACATTCGGGGAATCGTCGTCATCGGAGAAGGGGAGAAGGACGAGGCGCCCATGCTCTACTGCGGCGAGCGGGTCGGCAGGCAGGCCGACGACAGCATTGACGTCGACATTGCGGTCGACCCCATTGACGGCACCACCCTCATCGCAAACGGACTCGCGAACTCCATTTCAGTCATTGCCGTGGGCTCCAGAGGCTCTCTCATGAGCATCCCCTGCTATTACGCCTTAAAACTCGCCTGCGGGCCAAAACTTCGCGGGTATCTCGACTTAAACGCCTCCATCACGGCCAATGTCAGAGTCGCGGCGGCCCGGCTTGGCAAGTCCTTTGCCGACATCACGGTCGCTTTGCTCAATAGGCCCCGCCACGACGAGTATATCAAAGAGATGCGCGCGCTCGGGTGCCGCATCAAGCTCATTCAGGACGGCGACATTGCGGCCGCCATTGCCGCCTGCGACGACGACAAGGGCATTGACTTCTACTACGGCATCGGCGGCGCGCCGGAGGCCGTCATCACGGCAGTCGCCATGAAGTGCCTCGAGGGCGACCTGCAGGTGAAAATGTGGCCCAAGGACGACGCCGAGCGGGATAAACTCGCGGCCGCCGGCCTTGAGCCGGGCAAAATTTACACGGCCGACGACCTCGCGGCCGGCGAAGACCTCATTTTCTCGGCCACCGGCATCACGGACGGCGAACTGCTGCGCGGCGTGCGCTATTACGGTGAAAAGGCCAGAACTTATTCGCTGCTCATGCGGGCCAAGACCAAGACCGTCCGCTACGTCGAGGCGGTCCACAACCTCAACTATAAGACGGTGCCCTCCAAGGAAAACCGCCTCGAAGTCCCGATTTAACTCTTACGCAAATGGCCGCGCAGCTCATCGCTGCGCGGCCATTCACCATGTGAAAAGGAGCAAAAAAGGTGTATCAGACTTATGACTTCAATGAAATCAAAGACGTCATCATGGGGCCAAACCCCATCACGCTGCTAAAAGAACTGCTGGCCGCCCATCCGATGGAGCCCGGCGTCACCCTGCTTGACCTCGGGTGCGGCATGGGCGTCACGTCAGTTTACCTCGCAAAGGAGTGCGGCGCCCGGGTCGTCGCCGCCGACCTCTGGGTATCGCCGACCGACAACTTCCGGCGCTTTGAGGCCGAGGGCCTGTCAAGCGCCCAAATCATTCCCTTGCGCGCCGAGGCCCACGCCCTGCCCTTTGCCCAAGGCTTTTTTGACGGCGTCGTCTGCGTCGACGCCTATCACTACTTCGGGCTTGACAAGGCGTATCTTGCCGCACACCTGCTGCCCCATGTCAAGCGGGGCGGATACCTGCTCATTGCGGTGCCGGGCGCAAGGACGGACATCTCAAAGGACATTCCGCCCGAAATGCTGCTGTCCTGGTCGGCCGAAGACCTTGAGACCATCCGGGACATGGCGCACTGGCGGCGCATTCTCGGGGCCTGCCCGGACGCCGAAATCCGCTCGATGTTCGAAATGACACATTCGGATGAGGCCTGGAGCGACTGGCTGGCGACCGACAACCCCCACGCGGTGGGGGACCGCAAAGCCTTTGAGGCCGGGGCCGGAAAGCACATGAACTTCATCGCAATGATTTTAAAGCGCAAATAGCGGGTGCAAACGCGGCCGCGGCCAAGACCGACGCGCTGGCGAAAATCAAATAGTCCCAAAGGCCACGCTGAAAGGCCGCCCGTCTCCGGGCGGCCTCAGCGTGTCGAAAAACCTGCGGGTTTTCCGCCAAAAGAGCGGTGCCCTGAC
>DATMXT010000064.1:0-2701 GCA_035561375.1 Terriglobales bacterium
TACCTGTACAAGGCGGCAAAGCGCCGCCCCAAACATACCCGCCTTAATTGTGTTATTTATTCGTTTGGAGGCGTGTGCCCCCGGCGTTTTATTTATCCAATTTCCGGTCGTTGCTGCGCTTTATATAGTAACTTGCCTGCAGGCGCAGGAGCTCTCTACTTTTAATACGCTCATGTTGTTTTATACAAGTACGGGTGGAGCGGCGCTCCACCAAACCCACAGGATAAGCCTGCGCTATAAAATGATGAGCCCGCCTTTGGGCTCCGACATGAGTGCGCTTGTCTGCGCGCGGCAGCCGACCCGACCTCCTTTTTGCCGATGATAATTATACCTTAAATTTTTCAAAACGCAAGCGTTTTTTGACAGGAAAAATTCACTGAAAAACCGCAGTCCGGAGGATAAAATTTACCGGTATTCACTTTTCCGTGTCAACAGGCGGGCCGGCCTACATAGAATGGAGCAAATCGAAAGCGGGAGAGCTGATCCATGAAATCACGTAACACCAGTGCGAAAATCAGGATGTCCACCGACAAGCGGACTTACACCTATGAGTCCGTGCCGGTGCTCACGCTGTCCACCACCTATCCCAATGTGCGCCTGAGGGGCGCGCCGGAGGTCGAAAGCCGCATCAACTGCCGCATTCAGACCGAGGTTGCGGATTTCCTCTGCAACGCCTCAAACGTGCTGTACCGGCAGGCCGTCCAAGGTTACCAATACGCGCGAAAAAATGGGTTCCCCTTCAACCCCTACGACGCCGTCATGCAGTACGAGGTCACTTACAACCAAAACTGCCATCTGAGCGTGTATTATGACGAGTACCTGTACACGGGCGGCGCCCACGGAAACACGCTGCGCTCCTCCGACACCTGGGATTTATATGACGGGTGCGCCATGACGCTCTCGGCCCTCTTTGAGCCGGACTTTGACTATCGGGGAATGCTGACCGCACAGCTCATCCGGCAGGCCGACCGCAACATGCAGGAAAATCCCGGAATTTACTTTGAGGAGTACAGGGACCTCATCCTCATGAACTTCAACGAGGAGAGCTTCTACCTCACGCCCGAGGGGCTTGCAATCTACTTCCAGCAGTATGAAATCGCGCCTTACGCCTCCGGTATTATCGTCTTTACAATTCCCTACAAGACGCTGGGGTGGACGCCCTCCTGCAAATAGAAGCCCCCCAGCCCGCCGCTTGACAGGAGCACTTGGCTTGTCATACAATCCCCTCATCACATCTGTAGAGGAGAAGCGGCAAATTGACACGGGATGACAAAGAGGACGGCATCAATACGCAGGGGCTTGCCCATATTGTGGCGCCGCTGCTGCATTGGTATAGTCAAAACGCCCGGACGCTGCCCTGGCGGGAGAGCGCCGACCCCTACCGCGTATGGATATCCGAAGTCATGCTGCAACAGACGAGGGTCGAGACCGTCATCCCCTATTACGAGAGCTTCATGGCGACTGTCCCCGACATCAAGACCCTCGCGGAGCTTGAAGAGGGGCGGCTTTTGAAGCTCTGGGAGGGGCTTGGCTATTACAGCCGGGCCAAAGGCCTCCAAAAAGCGGCCAAAGTCGTCATGGGGGAGTTTGGCGGGATTTTTCCGAAGAGCTATGACGACATTCGCCGACTGCCCGGCATCGGCGACTACACGGCGGGGGCGATCGCCTCCATCTGTTTCGGGCACAGGACTCCCGCCGTCGACGGCAATGTGCTGCGTGTCGTCTCCCGGCTTGTCGGCTGCGCGGACGACATCACAGTCCCCAGCGTCAAGGCGGAGTTTGCGGCCATGTTAGCCGAAATTTATCCGGACGAGGGCGCCGGCGACTTCACCCAGAGCCTCATGGAGCTGGGGGCCGTCGTCTGTCTGCCGCGGGGCCGGGCAAGGTGCGAGGTCTGCCCACTTGCCGCCCTCTGCGAGGCAAATGCGACCGGTACACAGAGCGCCCTGCCCGTCAAGACAGGCAGGGCGCCGAGGAAGAAAGAGCAGAAAACCGTCTTTTTGCTGCGCTGCGGTGAGCTCATCGCCCTGCGGCGCAGGGACAGGTCGGCGCTGCTTGGCGGACTGTGGGAGTTCCCGAACGTTGAAGGGCGCCTGACGGCCAAAGAGGCGGCCGAGCAGCTTGCGCAGTGGGGTGTTACGGCCGCGTCCTTGACGTCCGGCATGCGAAAAAAGCATGTCTTTACCCACATTGAGTGGGAGATGACAAGCTATGTCGCCGCCTGCAAGGAGATGCCGGATGCCTTTACATGGGTCACAAAAGACGAGCTGACCGCAAGCCTTGCGCTGCCGGCCGCCTTTGGGGCATTTTTGCCCCTCGTGTAAACGGCGCGCCGTTTACAGCTTTTGTTCCCATAGGGATGGCTCAAAACCGACCAGCACAAAGTCGACGTCCGTCAAAATCGGGCGCTTGACCAGCATGCCGTCGGTGGCGAGCAGCGCAAACTGCTCGTCCTCGGTCATGGAGGCGAGCTTTTGGGAGAGCCCCAGCGCCCTGTACGGCAGGCCGCTTGTGTTGAAAAACTTTTTGAGGGGAAGGCCGCTCTTTTTGTGCCAATCCCGCAGTTCGGCCTCGGTGGGGTTCATCCGCTTGATGTCCCGGAATTCGTAGGCCACGCCCTTTTCATCGAGATAGGCTCTGGCCTTTTGACAGGTGGAGCAGTTTGGATAACAGACAAACAGCATGGTGACGACCTCCTTTT
>DATMXT010000065.1:0-2756 GCA_035561375.1 Terriglobales bacterium
ATTTTTTCCGGAAGGTGTGATTGCACAAAGACGAATGGGAATTTTTGTCGGAACAGACAGTATACAAAATTGTATACAAAATGATAGAATCAGGTCAATGGAGGGGATGGGATGACGGCGGAAGAGGTATACGCGTATATCAAGGGGCAGGTTGCGGCCAAAGAGCTCTTTCCGGGGGCGCGGATTGTGGAGGACACGATGGCGCAGGAGCTTTCAACCAGCCGCACGCAGGTGCGGGCCGCCCTGCGCCGGCTTGCATTTGAGGGGCTTGTGACCATTGTCCCGCATCGGGGCTCCTTTGTGGCCCGGCCGACCGAGTGCGAAATTCGGGCCGCCTATGAGTGCCGGATGCTCATTGAGTCGGAGACGGTGCGCCTTGCCGCCGGCCGAATCAGCCCCGGACAGCTTGACCGGCTGCGGGAGCTTGTGCGCAGGGACGAGCAGGCCCACGCCGACCGCGACATGCAGCGGTTTTTAGCCGTCAATGACGAGTTTCATCTGCTCATTGCGGGGGCGAGCGGCAACTCCTTTTACGAGCGGTTTTTGCGGGAGCTCTCCGACCGCTGCAACGTCTATTTATTATTTTACGACCGTTTTCTTCTGACGCCGCCCGAGCAGTCGCAGGCGCTTCGCGAGCACAGGGCCATTTTGCGGGCGCTCTCGCAGGGCGACGCCGACGGGGCGGTGGCCGCCATGCGGCGGCACACGAGCCAGACGCTGGAACAGCTCTATTTTTGAACGCCGACCATACCTATAGCAGGCCTTACCCGCCCTGGGATAAGATAATATACGAAGGAGGCATCGCACATGAAAAAGGTGGAAATGCTCTATCTCTCGCAAGAGGACATCATGTCGCTCAAAATCGGCTGGAGCGACATCATCCGCCTGACCGAGGCGGCCTGCTCCGAGCAGGCAAACGGCACCATCGAGTGTCCGCCCAAGCGGGGCGTGCACACCCGGCCCAACTGCTTCATCCATGAAATGCCGGTCTGGCTCAAGGGGATGGACGCCTGCGGCATCAAGTGGGTGTCGGGCTACCCCTACAACTACCGGTACGAACTGCCTCAGATTCTCGGCGTGCAGGTCATGAACTGCCCCGAGACCGGCGTGCCGCTGGCCGTCATGGACTGCCGGTGGCTGACGGCCGCCCGCACCGCCGCGGCCACAGCCATCACGGCGAAGTTCTGCGCCAAAAAAGGCTCTTCGGTCATGACCATCGTCGGGGCAGGCGTGCAGGGGCGCATGAATCTGCTGGCCGTTCAGGAGGTGCTGAAAACCCTCAAAACCTGTAAGATTTTCGAAATCCGCGAGGAGGTCTCATCCCGCTTCAAGGCGCTGATGGAGGAGCACGCCGGCGTGGAGGTCATCGTCTGCGACTCGATTGCCGAGGCCATGGAGGGCTCCGACATCGTCATGACCTGCACCCAGAAGCTGCCGCAGCCGATCATTCCGGCTGAGTCCTTCAAGCCCGGCATGATGGGCGGCGGGCTCGAGGCCGGCCGGGCGTGGCCCGGCGCCCTGCTGCACGGGGTCGACAAAGTCATCACCGACCACCTCGAGCAGACCCTCTCCTACAACGCGCCGGGGGTCTTCGAGGGCGGCATGCCCACTTTCCACGCGACGCTGGGCGAGCTTGTCAACGGCACTAAGGTGGGTCGTGAAAATGACGAGGAGCGCATTCTGGCCTTCAACATCGGCTTTGCAGCCGAGGACATCGCGTTGGGACAGCTTATTTACGAGAGGGCCACGGAGCGGGGCATCGGCATGACGTTGCCGCTCATGGAGGTCGAGGACATCTACTGAGGTTTTTTGATTCGTGCTACAAGCACAGCGGCGAAAAGCCGCTGTGCTTGTTTTTTCCGCCTCGCGGTGGTATAATCAGCAAAGTATCTTCAACAATGGGAGTCATTTGATGAAAGTGAAATACCTCCTCGCACCGGCGGCCGGCTTTGCCCTCTGGCGGGCCTATATCATTGTCAAGCTGACGGGGGAAGCCACCGGCTTTCTGCCGCGGGGCTCCGTGATGGGCTGGCTGTTCATGCTGTCGATGCTTTTTGTCTGCGCGTTGCTGTATTTCCCCGCATGGAAAAGGGCGCCCGGCGCGGACCTTGAGGGCGATGGCGCGCTGCTGACCGGCCCCGCTTTCCAGGGGGCAATGCTGCTTGCCGCGGCGGGCCTTGCGATGTCGGCGGCCCTTGCCCTGCGGGACTCCTTCCGGGGCAGCCTGCTCTACGCAGCCGTCACGGCCGCGGCCGCCCTCAGCCTTTTGCTGCTGGTTCCGGCCGCCGCGGGCCGGCGCACCGCCCGGCCGGGCACCGACGGATATCTGGCGCTGGTGCTTGTGGCCTGGGGCGTCATCGCCCTGCTCTGTGTGTTTCTCTCCAACAACACCGTCACCTCCATCCCCGAAAACACCCTGTCGCTGCTCTCGGCGGCGGCGCTGCTCGCAGCCCTTTTTTCAGGGGCCAAGCTGCGGGTGAACATGGCGACGGCCGGCGGGTATCTGCGCATCGCGTCGGTTGCGGCGCTGGTCGGAACTGCGGCCGAGCTGCCGGGGCTTTTGCTGCGGGTGGCGGGATTTGCCGACCGCTTTGTCTCCAAGAGCATGCCGGTGGACTTTGCCGTGTTCTTCATGCTGCCCGTCATCTGGGCAAGCCTATTTGCCGTTGAAAAACACGCCGCCGCAAGTGAGCCGCTTGAAGCGGGGGAGCAGTCATAAATCATCAATGCCGCTCGCGCGGGCGGCATTGAAGAGG
>DATMXT010000066.1:0-8670 GCA_035561375.1 Terriglobales bacterium
AAATAAACTCTGATTTCAAAAAAGGAGTTGTTGAGATGTTGAGCAGTTTGCGTCCCAAAACCCTTGTGACGCTTTTATTGATAACACTGTTGATTTTATCATTCGCTTCTCTCGGAGCTGCAGCTCAGGAGGACGCTGCGCGCCACTCCGGAGATGACGACGGCAGCATTCGCATAACAAAAACCTATGTTGCGCCCGCGGGCGTCAATTTCAGCAATATTAAGGCGAAGTTCAGGCTGTATACGCGCGGTTCATCGGGCTACAGACAGAGGGAATCGGGTGAGATTCGGGGCAACGGCAGCCTCACGTTTGACGACCTCGACCCCGGCACGTATTATTTGCGCGAGGATGACCTCAGTGGCTACAGTTCAAGCCTGAGTGATTATACGCGGGTGACCGTCACGAGAGACGCCCAAACGCAGGTGAATGTCACCAACACCTATGATAAGGGTCTGCTTGTCATCAATAAAACCTATGAAGATGAGCTGGAGGCAGGCGTTTCGCCACAGGCCATGTTCTGGCTTTACTCCCGCAGCGGAGGCTATCGCCTGCTTGGAATCATCACGATCACGGGTGAAAACAGCGGCTCCTTTGGCATACTGACGCCCGGGACCTATTATCTGAAGGAAACTGCGCCGAAAGGATATACCCTTGAAATTGCGGGGTATACCAAAAATTCAGACGGATATTATCCGGTCACGGTCACAGCAGGCGGGACCACAACGCTGGGCGCCGTCAACGCAGAAATACCGCCGCCACCGCCTCCGCTACCGTCGGAGGTCGACCTGACAATTCATAAGACTTATCAGCTTGAGGCGGGAAGCGAAGGCGTGGACAATTTAAACGCGTATTTCCGCATTTTCACTTTTGACGGCTCGTCCATGGTTCAACTTGGCAATGTCCTGACCATCACAGGCGAGGGCAGCGGAACGTATTACGGGCTTTCCCCGGGCACCTATTATCTGACTGAGGAGCTCCCGTCGGGATTCAGTTACGCGTTTCCAGACCTCACGGAGCGGGACGGTTTCCCCGGGTTTTATGAGGTCACTTTGACCGAGGGCTCCGACAGAACAGTCGAAGCCGTCAACTCGGAATTGCCGCCGCCTCCGCCCCAGTACGGCACAGTGGAAATCACGAAAACCTTCTCCGACGGGCGAAGCCCCGCGGGCGTCGTCTTCAGGCTGTATCCGAGCGGCTCGGACACGGCAATTCGCGAAGGCGCGACGGATGCGGAGGGCAAGCTCCTTTTTACCGGGCTGGACCTCTCGGCGACTTATACCCTGAGTGAAGAAATACCCGCCGGCTATGAATCCAGTCTTGCGCCCAATACCGCTGTCGCGTTCGAGGGTGAAGACGACCATGTCGTGAGCATCGGTGTCGTCAATACCCCAATACCCGACCCGGGGGATGACGACGACGACAACGACGACGACGATAACGACAATGGCAATGATAATGACGATGACGACGATGACGATGACAACGACGATGACGATGACAACGACGATGACGACAATGGCAATGACAACGACGACGATGATGATGACGACGACAACGGCACCGGCGGAATTGACGACCCTGGAAATGAGGGCCCCGGCAATGAGGACCCCGGCGACGGAGATGACGACGGTGAGGTCACAATCCCGGACGAGGGGACCAGCCTGGATCCTCCCCTGGCAGACCTTCCGCAGACGGGGTTTAACGCTTCGGGCTCTCTGGTTACCGGTTTTGGGCTCACGCTGCTCGGCATTTTTCTGGGCAGAACCCGCGGAAAACAAAAAAGCCTTTGAATGAATGAGCCGCCGCAGTCAGTGTGATATGAACAAACCAAACCATCAAATTAGATTTCTGTCCGTTTTGCTGATTTTCACGGGGCTCACACTTTCTCTTTACCCCCTTTATCTGTCTTTGTACGCAGGGTATGCGCAAAACCGTCTGGCGGTAAAGCAGCCGGCGGTTATCGGGGAGCTTCCCCACAAGATACAATTCCCGCAGATGACTTTTGCCGAAAGCGAACTGAGTAAAAGCGCTCCGGAAAGCATGGCGCCGGTGTCCCCCTCGCCTGACGAAGTCATCGTTTCAATGGAGCTGGAAATTCCGTCCATCGGGCTTTCCTGTATGGTCGTCCCGGGGACGTCCAAGGAGGCGCTCAGCGCAGGTCCCGGCTGGTACGAAGGCTCGGCGCGCCCGGGGGAAGGGAATACCGCGATTGCGGGCCATGA
The DNA here is from genome assembly GCA_035561375.1 of Terriglobales bacterium. Classification (GTDB taxonomy): domain Bacteria; phylum Bacillota; class Clostridia; order Oscillospirales; family Feifaniaceae; genus DATMXT01. The sequence goes on from DATMXT010000066.1 coordinate 2,223, forward strand.
GCATCTCTGGTTTAAAAAGCTGCGGACGTTGAAACCGGGAGATGAAATTGTGCTGACCTGCAACGGGAAAAAATATATTTATATCGTCGAAAGCGTTTTTCCGATTGCCGTCAACGACTGGAGCGTCATTGCGCCCACAGAGTCCCCGGTCCTGACGCTGACCACCTGCCTTGACAAGACCCACAGGCTGGCCTGCAGGGCCGTCATGGTAAGCTGAGACTACGGTGAGCGGGCAAATTCAGTATATCGGCAGGCTTGATGCCGGCGGGATAAAAGTCCCGCCGGCATTTTCATGTTGACCCTCCGCGCGGGAATATTGCAATTTTGTTTTTCCGGCGACATGCGCGCCGTCATTTTCATATTCTCACCGCTCGTCCCATATACTTCTCTATAGCAAGAACGGAAGGAGCGAAGGAATATGGAAACCGTTTCAACGGCAAAGCTGGAATATAACGTGACACTATTCAGCGAGTCCAAGGAGATCGACAGCAGCGCCGAGACGTCGCTGCCCGAGTACCTGCCCGACATACACCGTGTTGTACGGGTGGATGCCCGCCCGACCATGACGGGGACAACGTCGGAGGAGGGCATGGTGGCCGTCGAGGGGTGGGTGGACTGCGTCATCATGTACCTGCCGAGGGAGGGGAGCCTGCAATCGCACTTCTGCCGGGTGCCTTTCACGCTTCGGGAAAATGACACCCGGATTACGCCCAAAGTGCGCATTTCGGCCACTGTCTCCATGACCAGCGTCACATGCCGGCCGCTCTCGGAGCGCAAGCTCTCGGTCGCCTGCAAAGTCAGGGCCATCCTCCAAGGGGAGGAGTCGCGGGGAGCCGAGGTCGTAAAACCCTCCGAAGCCGACCGGGCGGCCGCCGAATTCCTCACTTCGGAACTCGGGGCCGCAAGATTCGTGGGCAGGACCTCAAAAGACTTCACGATTGAGGAGATGCTGGAGCTTCCGGGCGGCAGCCCGCACATTGAGCGGATGCTCCGGTGCGACGTGTCGCTGGCGACCTCCGAGTACAAGGTCGTGACAAACCGGGTCGTCATCAAGGGGGAGGCCTATGTGATCTGCCTCTACTTAAGCGACGTTGAGAGCGGCAGAGTCGAGCAGTACACCACCACCATTCCCTTCAATGAGGTCCTCGACGTCGAGGGGGCCCGTGAAGGCGACATTGCGGCCATCAATTACAGCATTCTCGACATCGTCTACGGCGTCATGGCCGACGCTGCGGGCGAGGACCGCAGGCTCTCGCTGCGCATTGACGCGCAGGTGACGGCGTCGGTCTACACAAGGGTCAACCTGCCCATCATCCGCGACACATACTCCACCTCCCGCCAGGTTAAGACGGTCAGCGCCAACCTCGACACCGAAGTGTATCAGGAGTACAAGTGCGGCGCCAAAGTCGCCGACACCGTAAGCCTCGGCGGCAAGACCTCCGACATTTTCGCGGTGGAGGCCTACGCCGACGTCAAGGGGACCGCGGTCGAGGACGGCGTGCCGATTTTCAAGGGGGATTTGCAAATTTCGTTTTTGACCAAGGACGAGGAGGGCGGCCTGCAGGCCATTGACCGGTGCGTCAAGTTCTCCTCTAAGTGCGGCCCGCTCGACCAGCTGCCCGACAGGGGCATCATTTTCTCGGGCTCCTGCACCATTGACGACTTCGACTGGCGGGTGTCGGTCTCGGGCGAAATCTCCGTCACGGCGGCCATCTCCTGCTGCGGCATCGGCCGCATTAAGGCGCCGGTCACGACGGTCACCTCCATGGAAATGGGCGATAAGGCCGAAAAGAAAAAGAGCGCCGCCGCAATCACGCTCTACTATCCGACGCAGGGCGAGACGCTGTGGGATGTCGGCAAGCGGTATCTCGTGTCCCAGGGCGCCATCTGCGCCGCCAACCAGATTGAAAACGGCGAAATCGCTGCCTTTTCGCCCTTAATCATTCCAAGATGATCACAGACGCCGCATCCGCCTTTGTCGTCATCACGATGGCCGAGCTCGCCGATAAAACCCAGCTGCTCGCCATGGGGCTGACGGCAAGGTACAAACTTGGGGAGGTGGCGACCGGCATCACGCTGGCCATCATGACCTTAAACCTGCTGGGTGTGGGCGTCGGAAGGTTTGTGGCGGGAGTGCTGCCGGGCGAGCTCGTCCGCCTTGTGGCGGGCCTATCGTTTCTGGCTTTTGCCGTGATTTCATCCGTCCCGGCGGACGAGAGGGAAAAGAAGCGGCGGCAGACGGGGCTTGGCGGCATTCCGGCCATCTACGCGGCCTTTATGCTGGCTGAGCTCGGCGACAAGACCCAGCTCGGCGTCTTGTCCCTGACGGCGGCAAAGCCCGATGCCGCGCTCGGAATTTTCATAGGGGCGACGGCGGGCATGCTCGCGGCCGACGGGCTTGCCATGACGCTGGGGGTTCTGCTCGGCAAGGCGGTGCCGCAAAAGCTGATGTGCCGGCTGTCGGCCGTCGTCTTCACGGTTTTCGGTGCGGTCATGCTGTACCCGGCGCTTGAGTATTATCTGTTTGATATGGCGCAGGCCGCCGCACTTTGCATCGGTTTGATTTTTATCACTGCGCTGCTGCTGCGCATGAAAGGGAATGACGGAGGTTGCCATGGATAAGTACAGTATTTACGACGACATCGCGCGGCGGACCGACGGCGACATTTACATAGGCGTCGTAGGCCCGGTGAGAACAGGAAAATCCACTTTTGTCAAACGGTTTATGGAGTCGCTTGTGATTCCGAACATCGACAACGAAAACAAACGCAGCCGTGCCATCGACGAGCTCCCGCAGTCGGCGGCCGGGCGCACCATCATGACCACTGAGCCCAAGTTCGTCCCCAACGAGGCGGTCGAAGTCAAGCTGTCGGACAACTCGGCCTTCAAGGTGCGCCTCATTGAGTGCGTCGGCTACCTCGTGGCGGGGGCTCTCGGGAACATGGAGGACGACGCGCCCCGCATGGTGCGCACCCCCTGGTCAAACGACGAGATGCCCTTTGAGGCGGCCGCTGAGATCGGCACCCGCAAAGTCATCAACGAGCACTCCACAATCGGGCTTGTCATCACGACCGACGGCAGCATCGGCGACATTCCGCGGCACGCCTATGAGCCGGCCGAAGCGCGGGTTGTGGCGGAGCTCAAAGCCATTCGCAAGCCTTTTGTCATGCTGCTCAATTCCAGACGGCCAAACAGCGACGAGGCGCAGGAGCTGGCGCGTGAGCTCTCGGAAAAATACGAGGTGCCGGTCATTGCGGTCAACTGCCTCGAGCTCGGCGAGAGCGACATCCGCAACGTCATTGAAAAAGTGCTCTTTGAGTTCCCGGTCAAGGAGATCAACATCGACATGCCCTCCTGGATTGTCACGCTGCCGCAGGACCACTGGCTCAAGAGCTCGCTCTACGACTCGGTGCTCACGAGCGCCCGCGCAATCGGCCGCATTGCGGACGTCTCGGGCGCCGTCGGGGACATGGGGGCAAACGAGAATCTGAAGCAGACGCTGCTGCAGTCCATCAATCTCGGCGACGGCTCGGTGTCGGTCGATATGCAGCTCTCCGACGGGCTCTTCTACCGGGTGCTGGGCGAGGAGACCGGATTTGACATCACGGGCGAGGAGAGCATGATCACGCTCATGATGGAGCTTGCCGGCATGAAGCGGGAGTACGACAAAGTGGCCTGCGCCCTCACCGAGGTGCGCAACACCGGCTACGGCATCGTGACCCCGACCATTGACGAGCTGCACCTCGAGGCCCCCGAAATTGTCAAGCAGGGCGGCCGCTTCGGCGTGCGGCTGCGGGCAAGCGCCCCTGCCATCCACCTCATTCGCACCAACATCGAGACCGAGGTCAACCCGGTGGTCGGCAGCGAAAAGCAGTCCGAGGAGCTCATCATGTACCTCATGAAGGAATTTGAAGATTCGCCCGAGAAAATCTGGGAGTCCAACATTTTCGGAAAGTCGCTCCACGAGCTTGTCAACGAGGGGCTGATCAGCAAGCTCAACCACACGCCCGGCGAGGCGCGCAGCAAGCTGCAGCAGACGCTTGAGCGCATCGTCAACGACGGCGGAGGGGGACTTATCTGCATCATATTGTAGGGGCGGTGATGGTGTGCGCGTAGCAAGCAGAAAAGGCCGCAGGCTCATCTCGGTTCCCTCCGGCAGTTCGAGGAGCCGCAAACCCCGCCGGATGCCGGACAGGAATATGCCGGATTCCGACAGAAGGCTCTTCATTCAGCTCTGCGTGTCGGCGGTGCTTGTCGCACTTGCGGTCATCGTCGGCGTGACGGGCGGCGGCATCCGGGACGGCTTTGTCACCATGATTGAGCGGTCGGCCGACCTCTCGCAGGTCAATGAGGCGCTCTCAGATTTTTCCGTCAAGGTCCCGGTCCTCTCCTCGCTCTTCGAGGAGGGCATCACGCCGGTGTTCAAAGGGCTTTTGGGGGGAGCGGACGAACCGGAGGATGAGGGAGAGGCAGCGGACGCGGTGGGGGATGGGGACGGATACACCACATATGTCATTGCGCCGGAACAGGACTATCCCGCGTCCGTAGAGCCGGAGGAGGGGGAGTTTGTCTCGGGGTTTGACGAAGAGGTCTTCGATTCCCTGCCCGATGTGACGGAGGGGGAAGGCGGCGGGCTTGTGACGTCCGCCGCCTCGACCACCTCTCACGGGGAGCCGCTTTCGGCCGCCTTTATGACCCTTGTGAGCGAGGACCCCATGCCCGAGGAGACCGAGGACGGCAGGGAGGTGCCGGAGAACTCGACGTTAAAAAAAATTCCGCTCTCAGTCCCCTTGGTCTGCCCGCTTAACGGCGAGGTGACTTCGGGCTTTGGCGCCCGGGGCGACGACGTCGAAAGTGAGTTCCACCACGGGCTCGACATCGCCGCGGCAAAGGGGAGCGCCATCACGGCCGTCGCCGCCGGAAAAGTCATTGAAATCGACAAAAACGGCGTCTACGGCAACTTCTTAGTCATTGAACACGAGGGCGGACTGACGTCAAAATACGCCCACTGCGCCAAGGTGACCGTGAGTGTAGGCGACCGGGTCAAGGCGGGAGAGAAGGTTGCGACGGTCGGCTCCACCGGGCTTTCGACCGGCTATCACCTGCACCTGGAGCTCAAGCAGGACGGCATTTTCGTCAATCCGGCATTATATTTCACAGTGGAGGCGCAATGAGAATCAGGGTCAGCCCCCTTTTTGTGCTGCTGCTCGCGGCCTTCCTCTATGTGGACGGCACCGGTTTCGCGCTCCTGCTGCTCTTGGCTGCGGCGCTGCACGAGGCCGGGCATCTCATTGCCTTAAAGGGGTGCGGCGTCGGGATTGAGGAGGTCTCTTTTCGGGCATTCGGCATTGAGATGACCACCGGGGACACGCGGTACATCCCATACCGCGGCGAGCTTGCAATCGCGGTGGCGGGGCCCGCCGTCAATCTTTTTGCCATGCTCGTCACACTCGGGGCCGTCGCCGCCGTCGGCCCGTTTTGGGGCGCCCTGTTTTTCGTATTTTGCAACGCGGCCCTGGCCGTCGTGAACCTCATGCCGGTCTCGGGACTTGACGGCGGACGCATACTGGCGGCCGTCTTAATGCCGTGGCTCGGCCCCCCGCGGGCCGAGCGGATTCTCGCCGTCGTCAGCGCCGTCTTCTCCGCCCTCGTGGCGGGTGCGGGGCTGTGGCTGCTGTGGGTGACCAAGTACAACTTCTCGCTCGCCATGATCGGCGCCTACCTCATCGCACGGCGCGCCTTCGGACCGGCGCCGCTCTTGCAAAAGTGTTCTCTCTGAGGTAAAATAGCGGTATTACTCACAGAGAGAGCACGGAGGCAGACATGCACGACGAAATTCTTCGGCGGGTGCAAAAGCCGTCATATTACACGGGCGGGGAGTACGGGAGCGTCACAAAGGAGCTGCGTCCCGGACTCCTTCGCTACGCGTTTTGCTTTCCCGACACCTACGACATCGGCATGTCGTACCTCGGCGGGAAAATTTTATACGGCCTGCTCAACAGCATCCCTGACGTCTGGTGCGAGCGGGTTTTTGCGCCGGCCGAGGACATGGAGAGCGAAATGCGGGCGGCAAAAGAGCCGCTCTTCGCCTTGGAAAGCCAGGATGCAATTAAGGACTTTGACCTCGTCGGCTTTACGCTTCAGACCGAGCTCAACTTCTCGAATATTTTAAACATGCTCGACCTTGCGGGCATTCCAATTTTGGCAAAGGAGCGGACAAGCCCTTTCCCGCTCGTGCACGCCGGCGGCCCCTGCGCCTACAACCCGGAGCCATTGGCCGACTTCATGGACTTCTTTGTCATCGGTGAAGGGGAGGAAGTCAACCCCGAAATTGTCGGGGTCGTGCGCCAATTTAAAAAAGAGGGCGGCGCCGACAAACAGGAGCTGCTGCGCCGGCTCGCCAAAGTCGAGGGGGTCTACGTCCCCTCGTTTTATGACGTGACTTACG
>DATMXT010000067.1:0-4064 GCA_035561375.1 Terriglobales bacterium
GTGCGGGAATATGCCGCAAAACTCGGGCTCCCGGCCGACCTGCGTCTGGCCGACGAGGCCGAGTCCGAACTGCTCGGCGCCGAGGTGGCCGACGCTCTCTTAGAGGAGCGGTATGCCGCGGCCGACCCGGAGTTTTTAAACGCCGTCGAATATTTCTCCGACAGCAAAAGCGACGCGCGCTTTCTTGCAACCGTCAATAAAATCCGCACGTCGCTTTCAGCCTACCCGGACCCGGCAGCTTTTTTGCGGGGGCTCATGCGCACGCCCGACCTCTACACGGCGGAGCTTGTCAACTATGCGCGGCAGCAAGCGGAGTACGGCGGGGCCCTCATTGAGGACGCGCTGCGGACGGTCTGCGCCGACGCCAAGCTGCAGGGCGCATACGAACCCGCGCTGTCGGCCTTTGCAAAGCTCTTTGAGGCAGTGAGTGAGGCGCAGGACTACGCGAAAATGCGCCGGACCGTCCTCGACTTCACGCCAATCGCTTTCAAACCCGCAAAAGGGTCGGACGAGGCCCTGCGGGACTATGCCAAAAACCGGCGGGACGAGGCCAAGGAGCTCTATGTCGAACTGACGGACAAAGTGCTGTTTTTGTCTGAGGACGAGATCGCCTCGGACACAAAAGTGCTCACGGGGCCCATGTGGCAGATTATCGACTTTCTCGAGGAATACGAGGCGAGACTGACGGGCGAGAAACTCTCGCGGCGCATGCTCGACTTCACCGACCTCGCCCGGCATATGTACAAGCTGACCGTGGACGAGGACGGCAGGCCCACGGCGGAGGCGCGGCGCATTGCGGCGCAGTATGCCGAAATATTCGTCGACGAGTATCAGGACACCAACACCTTGCAGGACGCCGTTTTCGAGGCCGTCTCAAGGGGCGGGGAAAACCTCTTCATGGTCGGCGACGTCAAGCAGAGCATCTACCGGTTTCGCAAGGCACAGCCGAAAATTTTTGTGGAAAAGAAGCTCGCCTATGAGGCCGGGGTCAAGGGGGAGAGCGTCTCCCTCAACCGGAATTTCCGCAGCAGGAAGAGCGTTTTGGACTTTGTCAACGCGGTGTTCGGCGCCCTCATGACGAGGCAGGTCGGCGAAATCGACTACAAAGGGGAAGAACTGAGCTTCGGCTCTTTGGCCTACGGGGAGACGCCGGACCCTGTACCTCAACTTGTACTGCTGAGGCAAAACGAGGAAGGGGATAAGGGCGCAGAGAGCGAAGCGGACTATGTCGCGCACCGCATTGCGGCCCTCCTCAAAGAGGGTACTGTCACCGACAAGGAGACGGGGCGGCCCCGCCCCGCAAGGCCCAGCGACATTGCGGTGCTGACCCGCACGAGAGCCCAGACTCCCGCCCTCATGCGGGCCCTTGAGGAGCGGGAAATTCCGGCCTATGCCGAAGCGCCCGGCAGCTTTTTTGAGCGAGATGAGATCTCGACGGCGCTCTCGCTGCTCGCCGTCGTCGACAACCCGATGCAGGACGTCCACCTCGCCGGCGTCATGCTGTCGCCCATGTTCGGCTTTTCTCCGGAAGAGCTGGCTGAAATGAGGCTCTCGCGCCGGGACCGGCCGCTGTGGGACAACGTCTGTCGGGCCGCGAAAGATGATGAAAAGGTCTTGGACTTTACACGGCGCATTGAGGGGTACCGGGAGTTCGCCAGGACCGCGACGGTTGAAAAAGTGCTGCTCTACGCCTTTGAGGACACCGGCTACCAGTCGGTGGCGGCCGCCATGCCGGACGGGGCGCTGCGGGTCCTCAATCTGCGGCTGCTGCTCGACTACGCCGCGGCCTTTGAGGCCGCCGCGTTTCGCGGGGTCTTCGCCTTCAACCACTACATCCGGCGGGTCGTGGAGCTCGGCAGGGAGCTGCCGGGCGCGCTTGCGGCGGCGGAGGGGGGCGACCTGGTGCAGCTCATGACCATCCACAAGTCGAAAGGGCTTGAGTTTCCCATCGTCATCCTCTGCGACACGGCGCGGGCCTTCAACGCCGAATATAAAAAAGAGCCGGTGCTGGTTCAAGACGAGATCGGGGTGGGGCTTAAGCTGCGGGACACCGGGCGCATGGTGGAGTACGACACGGTCCAGCGGGCCGCAGTCAGCTTAAAGCTCACAAGAGAGGCGATGTCGGAAGAGCTGCGGTGCCTCTATGTCGCCCTGACCAGAGCCAAGGAGCAGCTCATTGTCGTCATGGACGGCAGGAGTACGCGCAGCACGGTGGCAAAGCTCCCGGCGCCGCTTGTCCAAGGGGGGATTGTACATCCGGTAAGAGCCGCGCAATGCCGCAGTCTCGGGGAGATGCTGCTCTGCGCAGCCCATGCCGCGCGGCTGCCGGTCAGCGAAGTGCGCTTAGGGCAGGCGGAAAGCCCCGATAAAAAGGAAAAGGCCGAAAAAGAGGCCCCCGAAGTGCCCCTGCCGCCGGCCGTCGACTTTACATATCCGCATGGGGGCGCGACCGTCATCCCGACCAAGCTGACCGTCACGCGGATATCCGACATGTACCCCGCCGAGGGGGCCGTGGCCGAGGGCTACAGCCGTCCGTCCGCTTTCAGGCGGCCGAAATTCATCACCGGGAAGGTAAAAGCGACAGGGGCCGAGGCGGGGACCGCCACCCACGAGCTCATACAGTTTGCCGACCTTGCGGCTCTTGCGGCAGGCCCCGAAGCCGAGGCTGTGCGATTGCTTGAGGCCGGGTTCATCTCGGCCGAGCAGTACGCCGCCATCGATTACGAAAAAGTCGCGCGATTTACCCGCGGCGAGCTCTTTTCCCGCATGGCGGGTTCCGATGAAGTCATGCGGGAAGTGCGCTTCAACACGCTGATGCCGGCATCAGAGCTGCTGCCCTATGTGCCGGACACGCCGTCCGGCGAAGAGGTGCTTGTGCAGGGCGTCATCGACTGCGTTTTCCGGGAAGGGGAACACTATACGATTGTCGACTATAAGACCGACCACATCGCGCCGGGGGAGATGTCGGCGCTTGCCGGCCGCTATGCCGTGCAGCTGCGGCTTTACCGCAGAGCACTTTCGCAGATGGCAGGAACTTCGGACATAGAGACCGTCATCTATTCTTTTGCGCTGGACGAGTCTGTCAAGGTCAATTAAAAACTTGTGCAAAAATATAAATTCCTTCTTGCAATTGTCCTTTCGTTATGTTATCATTCCATAGTGGCATCCCTATATAACCCTGTGCGAGGTGAAACAAATGAAAGACGGAATTCATCCGAAGTATCAGCCGACAACGATTCGCTGCGCCTGCGGCGCGGTCATAGAGACTTCTTCCACCGGCAAGGACATCAAGGTTGAAGTGTGCTCCAAGTGCCATCCCTTCTATACCGGCAAACAGAAGCTGGTGGACTCGGGCGGCCGCGTGGACCGCTTCAACAAGAAGTTCGGCCTGAAGTAAGGCTTGGGCTCAGACTCAATGCGTCAGCTGATAAAAGCCGCCGACTCCGGTGGCTTTTACAGACATATGGCGGCTTGATGCAGGGAAAATATCCGCTCTTAGCTCAGATGGATAGAGCGTCAGACTCCGACTCTGAAGGTCGTGGGTTCGAGTCCCGCAGAGCGGGCCAAATTTCCCCGCGCCTGTCCGCCTTTATGACCCATTAGCTCAGTTGGCAGAGCACTTGACTTTTAATCAAGGTGTCCGGAGTTCGAATCTCCGATGGGTCACCATTGTAAGTTGACAGCTTTCCGCAAGGAGGCTGTCAACTTTTTTTTGCCAATTCTCAAAGAGATGAGAGCGGGCCGGAGGAAATTCCTCCGGCCCGTTTTTGTGCGGTTTTTACAACGTCCTGTAGCCGAAATAGTCTAAAATTCCCTCGTAGATGGCGTAGGCAAAGGACCACTGGTTGTTTGCGAGAAGCTCGGCATTTTCGGGGTTTGTGAGATAGGCGAGCTCGACCAGCACCGCCGGCATGGCTGTCCTGCGCAGGACGTAGAGCGTGGGGTTGGCCCGAAGCCCGTTGTCCCTTGTGCCAAGCCGCGCCACAATGGCGTCGAGTATGCTCCGGCCAAACTGGGCCGCAGTCGAGTCGAGCTGATAGACATAGACTTCCGTGCCGTTGATG
>DATMXT010000068.1:0-6315 GCA_035561375.1 Terriglobales bacterium
GCGACCTGGCGGCCCTTTTCGCTGGCAAAGCGGCTTTTGTCCGAAGGGGTGACCGTCACCCGCATCTTCGCCGACGCCCCTCCGCCGCTTGAGCGGGCGGCGGCCGACAGCCTTGAGGGCCTTGCCCAAATCGTGCCGAACACGCCGCAGGCCGCAACCGACATGCCCCGCTATGCCGACCCCTCGGCCCTCGCCGTCGGCTGCCACGCCGCCTACATGGCGGACACAAATTACTTTCTGCCCCTCATCGCCTTCGGCGGCGACGGCAGGCTGCCGCGGCTTGCAGAGCAGCTTATACAGGCGGCCATGACCCCAAAGCCCGCCGCCGAACGCTTTGTCCTTGCAAGGGGGTGCTGCCTGTGAGCGCGCTCTCCCGCTTTCTCCCGCCCCTCGCCCCCGACCTCGGCGGCGCCTGCTCGCTACTGGCCCCGATGGGCGGCCTTGTCGTCATCCACGACTCGGCCGGCTGCGCCGAAAACTACGCCGTCTTTGACGAGCGCCGCCGGCCGGTGCCGGTCTTCTCCTCGGCTTTGATGCGCATGGAGGCCATTTTGGGCGACGAGGAGGCGCTGCTGCGCAAGGCCGAGACGGCCGCGAGGCAGCTCTCTCCCCGGTTTATCGCCCTTGTCGGAAGCCCGGTGCCCGACATGCTGGGCACCGACTTTGCGGCCCTCGCCATGGAGCTCGAGGCCCGGTGCGGCCTGCCTGTTTTGGGCCTTGCCTGCGGCGGCTACCGGCCATACGACGTCGGCCTTTCGGAGGCGCTTTGCGCCATGATTGACCGTTTTTCGCTTTCGCCCGCTCCCGATGGATTCCCGCTGACGCTCGGGGCCACGCCGCTTGACCGGCCGGACTTGCCGGCCCAGTGCTTTGAAGACATCCTGCGCGCCCGCAGCGCCAAGAGCGCCGTCGTCGCAAGCTACGGCGGGCTTGCGGCAGCGAAGCTCCTCGGCATTCCCTTTGACCTTGCGCCGGCCCCGGCCTTCCCGGCGCGGGGACACACCCTCGTCTTGGGCGAGCAGGTCTTTGCCGTCACGGCGGCAGCCCGATGCGGCGGCGTCGCGGGCGTGGTCGCCTCCTGTGACCCCGCTCTTGGCGGCAGGCACCTCGACAGCGAGGCCAAAATCATGTCCGCCCTCGCCGAGGGGTGGGATACCGTCGTCGGCGACCCCTTATACCGTCCACTCGTGCCGGAAGGCACATGCTTTATTCCCCACAAGCACCCTGCGCTATCAAGTTTCAGAAAGGTAGAGTAACAAAATGAAGAAACTCCTTGCGCTGCTCCTCGTCCTCTCCATGCTGCTGGCCGGCTGCGCCCCCGCCTCCGGGACGGGCGGTGCGCCCGAGACCCGCACCGTCACCGACGACACCGGCCGCGAAATCGAGGTGCCGGGCGCCATTGACCGCGTCGTCATCATCTCGACGATGCCGCTGGCCTCGGTCTACTGCATGGTGGCCGGCTCCGGCGAAAAGCTGGTCGGCCTCACCCCCTCCTCGGCCAACGCCGCCCTCCACTCCTTTGTCGTGAAGATTGCCCCGCAGGTGGAGGACGTTTCGACAAAGTTCGCGCAGGGCGGGACCGTCAACGTCGAAGAGGTGCTGGCCCTCGAGCCCGACGTGGTCTTTTACAACACCAACAACGCGGCCGACTGCGAGGCCGTGACAAAGCTCGAGACGGCAGGCGTGGCCTGCGTCGGTTTCTCGACCACCATCGACGACAACAACACGGTTGAGACCTTCAACTCCTGGGTCACGCTGCTGGGCGAGACGCTGGGCGAGGACCTGCAGGCCGGGGAAATCGTCGATTACGGCCGCAAGGTGCAGTCCATTGTCGCCGAGCGGGTGGCTGAAATTCCCGAGGACGCGCGGCGCAGCGCCCTCATTCTCGCCAACTACAACCAGTCGGCCATCACAGCGGCCGGCAGCACCTTCGGCCGGTACTGGCTTTCGGCCATCGGCGCCGTCAACGTCGCAACCGAGATTGCGCAGCCCATCGCCCCCGTCAACCTCGAGCAGATTTACGCCTGGGACCCCGACGTCATTTTCCTCAACAGCTTCAGCGGCTTCACGGCCGAGCAGGTCATGGCCTCGGCCGCAGTCGAGGGGCATGACTGGAGCGGACTTGCGGCCGTCAAATCGGGCGAGGTCTATAAAATGCCGCTTGGCATGTACTACTGGTTCCCGCCCTGCTCCGACTCCCCCCTGGCCCTGCTCTGGATGGCCAAGCGCCTCTACCCCGAGCAGTTTTCCGACATCGACCTGGACCAGATCGTCAAGGACTACTACGAGGAGTTCTACGGCCTTGTCCTGACGGGTGAGGACCTTGCCACCATTTACAACCCGCCGGCCGAGTCGGCCATGGCCACCCCGTGAACCGCCTGAAGTACCCACTCCTCTTCCTCCTCCCGCTCATGACGGCCCTCGCGTGTCTGGGCGTGGGCCGCATGGTCATCCCCTTTGGCGAGGTCGCCGCCGCCCTCACGGGCAGGGCCGAAAACGCCGTTGTCACCGGCATGCGCCTGCCCCGCGTTTTGCTGGCGCTGCTCGTGGGCGGCGGGCTTTCGGCCGCCGGCACCGCTTTCCAGAGCCTGTTCGCCAATCCGCTCGCAACACCCGACACGCTGGGCGTTGCGGCGGGGGCGAGCTTTGGGGCCGTGGTCGGGCTCTTTTTCGGCCTGCCCCTGCTTGCTGTGCAGCTATTGGCGCTGGCCGCCGGCTTTTCGGCCGTCTTTATGACCATATCGGTCGGCCGGGGCCGGCAGGGCGCCGTCTCCCGCGCCACCGTCGTGCTGTCGGGGCTTGTGGTCTCCTCCCTCTTCACAGCCTTTATCTCTTTCTTTAAGTACATCGCCGACACCGAGTCGCGTCTTCCCGCCATCACCTACTGGCTGATGGGCTCCCTGACCTCGGCGAGCTTTGGCAGGCTTGCGCTCGGGGCCCCCTTCATCCTCGCCGGCACGGGGCTCCTCTTTACGCTGCGGTGGCGGCTCAATCTCCTGCCCCTCTCGGAGGACGAGGCCCGGTCCGCCGGCGTCAACCTGCCGCTGCTGCGGGGCCTTACGGCCCTGTCAGCCACCATGATCACGGCCTCGGCCGTCTCAATGTGCGGACAGGTGGGCTGGGTGGGGCTGCTCATCCCCCACATCTGCCGCATGGCGCTGGGAGGCGACAACCGAAAGCTCATCCCGGCTTCTGTCGGCCTCGGCGCGGCCTTTCTCGTCGTCATCGACACGGCGGCCCGCTCTTTGACCCCCTCCGAAATCCCCATCTCGGTGCTGACCGCCATCATCGGCGCCCCCTTCTTCATTGCGCTGCTGCGCAAAAACGGGGGGTGGGAGCTGTGACTTTCACCGTGGAGCACGGCTCTTTCTCCTACGGACAAAAGCCGATCATTGACGACCTCTCGCTTGCGCTGGCCTCCGGCGACCTGCTGGCGATTTTGGGCCCCAACGGGGCCGGCAAGACGACGCTGCTGCGCTGCATGATGGGCCATCTCAAATGGAAGGCCGGCGCAAGCTACCTGGACGGCGAGCAGGTTTTGGGCATGCCGCCCCGCAAGCTCTGGAGCCGCATGGCCTATGTGCCGCAAGCCAGGGGCGCCTTTGCCGGGCAGACCGTGGAGGAGCTGGTGCTGCTCGGCCGCAGCAGCCACATGGGGCTTTTTGCAAAGCCCGGCAAGGCCGACCGGAGCGCGGCCGCAGCCGCCCTTGAGCGGTTGGGGCTCGAAGGGCTTGCGGGCAGGCCCTGCCGCGAGCTTTCAGGCGGGGAGCTCCAGATGGTGCTGATAGCCCGTGCCATTGCTGCGGGGCCCGAGCTGCTCATTTTGGACGAGCCGGAGTCGGGGCTCGACTTCAAAAACCAGCTTGTCGTGCTCGACACCCTCTCAGACCTCGCGGCGGAGGGCATGGCCTGTATTTTTAACACCCACTACCCCGCCCACGCGCTGCAGCGGGCGACAAAAGCCCTGTTGCTCTGGAAGGGCGGCCGCCTTTTCGGGCAGACATCACGGGTCCTGACCGAAGAGACCCTCGCCGCAGCCTTTGGCGTGCGCGCCGCCATCGGCGAGCTCGAGACGCCGCATAAACTGCTGCGCACCGTCATGCCGGTTGAAATATTGACGGACGAGCCGCAAAGCCTTACAATAAAACAGGAGGAGGACTTGACTGTGGAAACCCGCATTGCCATCATCGCCATCATCGTGGAGGACCGGGGGGCCGCCGACCGCATCAACGCGCTGCTGTCGGAGTACGGCAATTACATCATCGGCCGCATGGGCCTGCCCTACCCCAAAAAAGAGCTCTCCCTGATCAGCGTCGCCATCGACGCGCCGGAGGAGGTCATTGCGGCCCTCTCGGGCAAGCTCGGCATGGTCCGGGGCATCAGCGTCAAGACGACCTATTCCAAGAGGTAGGCCATGGCGACATTGAATGAGACCCCCGCCTCCGAGCGGCTGAACATCGCCATTTTCGGCCGCCGAAACAGCGGCAAATCCTCCCTCATCAACTCCTTTGCGGGCCATGAGGTGGCGCTGGTATCGGAGACTCCCGGCACCACGACCGACCCCGTCTATAAGTCCATGGAGCTCAAGGGGCTGGGGCCCTGCGTCCTCATCGACACGGCCGGGTTTGACGACGAGGGGGCCCTGGGCGCCCTGCGGGTCGACAAGACGGCCGCCGTCGTCGCGAGGGCCGACGTGGCCCTTGTGCTGGTCGCCGCGGACGGCGCGGGCGATTTGTCCCTTGAGGCCGAGTGGATTGCAAGGCTGAAGGAAAAGGGCACGCCGACCCTCGGCATTCTGAGCAAATCGGACCTCGCCAAGGAGCCGGACGCGCAGACAAAAGCGCTTGAGCAAAAGCTCGGCGTCCCCTTCATGCCGCTCACCACGGCCGGCCCATTTGTGACCGAGCCCCTGCGGGCGGCCCTGCTGCGCATGCTGCCGGAGGATTTTGCCGGCATATCGCTGACCGGGCGGCTTGTAAAGCCGGGCGATACGGTGCTGCTCGTCATGCCGCAGGACATTCAGGCCCCCAAGGGCCGGCTCATCCTGCCGCAGGTGCAGACTACCCGCGACCTTTTGGACAATGGCTGTGTCGTCGTCTCGGTGACGGCGGACAAGCTCTCCGCCGGACTTTCGGCCCTTGCCGCCCCGCCCGACCTCATCATCACCGACTCGCAGGTTTTCCCGCTTGTTTGCGAAAAAAAACCGGCCGCCAGCCGCCTCACCTCCTTTTCGGTCCTCATGGCCGCCCACAAGGGCGACATTGCGGCCCTCGCGCAGGGGGCGCAGGCAGTTGATACACTGACCGAAAACTCCCGCGTGCTGATTGCCGAAGCCTGCACCCACGCGCCCTTAGAGGAGGACATCGGCCGGGAGAAAATCCCCCGCATGCTGAGAAAGCGGTTCGGGCCGGGGCTATCAATCGACTTCGTCTCGGGCCGGGACTTCCCGGAGGACCTCACGGGCTACGACCTTGTCGTCCACTGCGGGGGCTGCATGTTCAACCGCAAATACCTGCTCTCCCGCATCGAGGCCGCGGGGGCGGCCGGCGTCCCCATGACAAACTACGGCGTGCTGCTGGCGAAGCTCTCGGGGATTTTGGACAAGGTGGTCTATTAGCGCATCCATCAAATGATACATAAGGGGGCTGCTTTATGAAACGCGTGCTGATTTTATCCGCCTCGCCGCGGGCCGGCGGCAACACCGAGCTGCTCTGCGACGCCGTCGCCGAGGGGGTTAAGTCGGCCGGCGGCGAGCCTGTCCGGCTTGACGTAGGCCGCATGAAAATCGCCCCCTGCACGGGGTGCGACGTCTGCCGCCGCACCGGCGTCTGCGTGCAAAAAGACGACATGGCCGGGGTCATTGCGGAAATCTCCAAGGCCGACGCCGTTGTCTTTGGCTCCCCCGTCTATATGTACAACCTGTCGGCCCAGCTCAAGGCCGTCATGGACCGCTGCTACCAGATTTACCCCGGGGGCCTCTCCGGCAGGAAGACGGCCCTTGTGGCCGTGTCCGGGGGCGATGCGGTCGAGGAGACCGCCATCATCCCCTCCTACCGCGGCTTTCTGGCCTGTTTTCGGGGAGTGGAGGACCTCGGCGCCGTCACCGCCGTCTGCGGCAACGCCAGAGGCGCCGTGGCGGGGCTGCCCGCCATGGACGAGGCTCAGGAACTTGGCGCAAGGCTTTGCCGGTGACGGCGGCCTATACAATATCCAACTTTGAAAGGAGCCCCGTATGCAGTGCGTCATCGCCACCCCCATCGGCCCCATTGAGTTCACGGAGCTTGACGGCGCCCTCACCGGCATCCACTATAAGGA
>DATMXT010000069.1:0-2640 GCA_035561375.1 Terriglobales bacterium
TTGTCAAATCATTTTGCACTTATCATAGGATGACCGGAGCCTAAAAATCTTCGTCTCTTTTTTATATATCAACTTTCCCATTCTCATATTACCTTTTCTCTCTCCCGGCGCATGACGCCGCCCCTCCTTGCGCAAACTTCATTCGTGCGCCATATGCCCTGTTTTTTTGCATGCCGGCATTTAAATGCGGTGATAACAGGGCCTGTTCCCCATTTATGCGCATACGCTTTCACATGATTTTTCTGAGCGGTTTTCTCGAATTATCCGTATATTATCAGGCGTTATCAATGCCTCAGTCATAAAATCTGTACGAATTTTCCGAAAAAATTTTGTATGCGCATATCTTGTATTTCGCACCACCATATTCTATAATTGGAATATCTTACAACGCCCTCACATAGCGCCGGGGGCACAAAATACAGACAAAGAGTCCGGAGGTAACGGCATGAATCTGACAAAGCTGCTCAAACCCCAGTCCATCGCCATCATCGGCGCCAGCGAAAAGCCCGGTTTCGGCGCGGGCACCTGCAAAATCATCATGGAGTACCGCAAAGACCTCTCCCGCGTCTACTTCGTCAGCCCCACGCGGCCCGAGGTCTTCGGCAAAAAGTGCTACAAATCGATTGGCGAGATCGACGACGTCATCGACCTCGCGGTCATCTGCACGCCCCAGCCCACCGTCATAGGGCTGCTGCGGGAGGCGCACGCCAAGGGCTGCGGCGGGGCCGTCGTCTACGCCAGCGGCTACTCCGAAGTCGGCACGCCGGAGGGGGTCGCCCTCGAGGAGGAGCTGCAGGCCGTCGCCCGGGAACTCGACATGGCGGTCATGGGCCCCAACTGCGGCGGCTTCATGAACTATGTCGACGACTCCTACGCTTTCGCCTTCCCCGGCGACTACGCGAACAAGCTCGGCGGCATCGGCTTTGTCTCCCAGAGCGGGCAGTTTTGCATTGACATGATGAACGCGCCCGAGCTTCGGTTCTCCTACTCCATTTCGGCCGGAAACAGCCGCATCGTGCAGGTGGAGGACTACATGAATTTCTTCGTGCAGGACCCGGACACCAAGGTCATCGCCCTCTACCTCGAGGGGCTCAAGGACCCGGCCAAGTTCGAAGGCTCGCTGAGAGCCGCCGCCGAGGCCAAAAAGCCGGTCATCGTGCTCAAGATGGGCCGCTCGCCCAAGGGCGAAAAGGCGGCCGCCTCCCACACCGGCAGCATGTCGGGGGCCGACAGGATGTACGACGCCGTCTTCAAGAAGTACGGCGTCATCAGGGTCGAGGACATGCAGGACATGCGCTCGACGGCGTCGCTCTTCGGCACCCTCAAAAAGCTGCCCAAAAAAGCGGCCTTCTCCAACGCCAACCAGTCGGGCGGCACGACGGGCCTCTGCGCAGACCTCGGCTACCTCTACGACATCAACTTCCCCGACTTCTCGAAGGAGACGCTCGCCAAGCTCGAAAAGCTGCTGCCCTCCTTCGCCACGCCCGGCAACCCGCTCGACATGACGGCGGCCACCGGCTTTGCCTCGCCCGAGTTCATTGAGGCGGTCTCAACCGCCTTCTCGGATGAGAACATCGAGGCCGGGCTTGTCGGCTGGCTCATCGGCGAAAAACCGGTTCCGGAGCGGGTCGAGGGCATGATTGAGGTCTCCCGCCGCATCGGCGACAAGCCGCTCATGGTGGTCACGACGATGGAGCGCAACCGCAACCCCGAGACCGTCGCGGCGCTGCAAAAGGCCGGCATTGCCGTGCTGCCCACGATGGTCTACGGCTTCAAGGCGCTGCGGCACCTGTCGGACTTCATTGAATACAAGGCCGAGGACCACACGCTGGCCCTCGCCGTCCCCGACAGGAAGCCGGGCGGCACCCGCAAGGCCCTCTCCGAATACGCGAGCAAAAAGCTCCTCAAAGACTCCGGCGTGCCGCTCGAGCTCGGCGAGGTCGTCGCCTCCCCCAAGGAGGCCATAGAGGCCGCAAAGCGGCTGGGGTTCCCGGCCGTCCTCAAAATTGAGTCGGACGACATTTTGCACAAGTCGGACGTCGGCGGCGTCAAGCTGAACCTCAAGACCGAGGCCGACATTGAAAAGGCTTACGCCGACATCATGGCGAGCGTCGCCGAAAAGGCCCCCAAGGCCAAAATCAACGGCATTTTAGTGCAGCACATGCTGCCGGCCGGCGTCGAGATGATTTTAGGCATCAACAGCGACCCGCAGTTCGGGCCGATGCTCTTGGTGGGGCTTGGCGGCGTCTTTGTCGAAGTCTTCAAGGACGCGGCCCTCTACCCCTGCCCGGTCGGCAAAAAAGAGGCAACGGCCATGCTCGAATCCCTCAAGGCCTATAAGCTCCTGACGGGCTACCGCGGCGGGGAGCCCGCCGACGTCGAGGCCCTCATCGACACGATGGTGGCGGTCTCGGAGTTCGCCGTCCAGAACAAGAACCGGCTCAAGGAGCTCGACGTCAACCCCCTCTTCGTCTACCCGAAGGGCAAGGGCGTCGCCGTCGCGGACGCGCTGGTCGTGCTGGAAGAGTAAAAAGTTTAAAGGGAGCCGGAACATTTCCGGCTCCCTTTTTTATTTAATCACAGGTTTATGAATCCGCTTTTAGAGTGGCGAAAAACCTGTGGGTTTTCCGCCAAGTGAGC
>DATMXT010000070.1:0-8607 GCA_035561375.1 Terriglobales bacterium
TCGCTCGCCGTCGCGGCGGTGCCCGAAGGGCTTGCCGCCGTCGTCACCATCGTGCTGGCCCTGGGGGTGCAGCGGCTTGTCGCAGTCGGCACCATCGTCAAAAGGCTGCCCTCGGTTGAAACGCTGGGGGCGGTCAGCGTCGTCTGCTCCGACAAGACCGGCACCTTAACGCAAAACCGCATGACCGTCACCGAGTACTGGCCCGACAAGTCGGAGGAACTCGTGCGGGGCATGATGCTCTGCAACGACGCCTCGACCGAGGGCGGCGCGCGGTACGGCGACCCGACCGAGCTTGCGCTGCTCGATATGGGCGTGCCCCTGACCCGCCCGCAGCTTGAAAAAGACTATCCCCGCATCGATGAACTGCCCTTTGACAGCGAGCGCAAGCGCATGACCACGCTGCACCGGGACGGCGACTGCACTGTCGCCTATACCAAGGGCTCGATTGAGGGAATTTTAGACAACTGCGTCGACATGCCGCGCGCCCGCAGGGTGGAAATTGAGCGGGCCGCCGCCGCGATGTCGTCCAAGGCGCTGCGGGTGCTGGCGCTGGCCAAACGCTGCGGCTGTGACAAACCCGTTGAGGAGGACCTCGAATTTGTCGGCCTTGTCGGCATGATTGACCCGCCCCGGCCGGAGGCCGCGGCCGCCGTCGCCTCCTTCAAACAGGCGGGGGTGCGCACCGTCATGATCACGGGCGACCACCCCGACACCGCCTTTGCCATCGCAAAGGAGCTTG
Organism: Terriglobales bacterium; assembly: GCA_035561375.1. Classification (GTDB taxonomy): domain Bacteria; phylum Bacillota; class Clostridia; order Oscillospirales; family Feifaniaceae; genus DATMXT01. The sequence goes on from DATMXT010000070.1 coordinate 740, forward strand.
GCATTGCCGAGGACGCCTCCCAGTGCATGACGGGGGCCGAGCTCGACCTCATCAGCGACGAGGAACTCGCCGCCCGCATTGAAAAATTGCGGGTCTTTGCCAGAGTCTCACCCATGCACAAAGTCAAAATCGTGGACGCCCTGCGGGCGAAGGGCCACATCGTCTCCATGACCGGCGACGGCGTCAACGACGCGCCCTCCCTGAAAATGGCCGACATCGGCGTCTCCATGGGCATCACCGGCACCGACGTCGCCCGGTCGGCCTCCGACATGGTGCTGTCGGACGACAACTTTGCCACGATTGAACGGGCCATCTCGGAGGGCCGCGGCATTTACTCCAACATCAAGAAGTCGGTGCTCTTCCTCCTGTCCTCCAACTTCGGGGAGATCATCACCATGACGGCCGCCATTGCGGCGGGGCTGGCCGCGCCCTTGCGGGCCATTCACATCCTGTGGGTCAACCTCATCACCGACTCGCTGCCGGGGCTGGCCCTCGGCGTCGACCGGCACGACAACACCGCCCTCATGCGCCGGCCGCCCCGCGACCCCGCCGAAAGCCTCTTTGCCGGCGGCGGGCTCTTCACCACCATCTTTTACGGCGTGCTGGTGGCGAGCTGCACCCTCTACGCCTTTATGCAGGGCCTTGAGGTTTCGACGGCCACGGGCCAGACCTTTGCCTTTACGGTGCTCGGCATCTCCCAGCTCTTCCACGCCGTCGGCATGCGGGATGTGACAAAGTCGATTTTCCGCATGAGCCACACCTCAAACCCCCTCATGCTCTTCTCCTTTGTCATTGGGCTGGTGCTGCAAATTGCCGTCACCGAAGTGCCCTTCCTCATTGACATGTTCGGCACCGTGCAGCTCTCCCCCGAGCAGTGGCTGCGGCTTTGCGCCCTCTCGGCCGTGCCGCTTGCCGCCCATGAACTGCTGCTGACGGTCCAGCGAAGGTATCAGCAAAAGACAGCTGTCGCGCATAAAAATATATGACAATTCTGTAAATTTTTGCCTCCGTGCATCTTTTGGACATGTTTTTCCGTCAAAATGAGGTAAGTACTTGCTATATGCCTGTACACCATCCCCCATCAAAACGGAGGCTGTTTACATGAAAAAGAAATTTCTTGCGCTGCTGCTTGCGGTGACGCTCACTTTACCCGGCGCCGCCTATGCCGGCGATTATGAACTCATGGTCGCCAAAGGGCTCGCTGAAAACTATTCGCTCGGATACGACCTCTCCTTTACGACCAAAACCGATTCCTCGGCCGACTCCGGCAAGGTGCTGGCGCTCGCGGCCCTGGTCGTGCCATACGCCTTTCAGCTTGAATGGTCCTGGGGAAACGGCTACACGACCTGGAAAATGAACACGGAGCCCGCCATTGGGAACCTGCCCGACGCCGGAGACACCATTGAGGAGATTCACGACTATGTGCTGGCCCAAACGACTTACGGCGGGAGCGGCGAAAACGCCTATTCCGCGCGCGGCGTCTTTGTGGACGGCCAGGCAGTCTGCGACGGATACACGAGAGCCGTCCTGATGCTCTGTCAGGCGGCCGGCATTCCCTGTCTCTACATCGGGGCCGAGAACATCAACCACTCCTTCAACCTCGTGTACAGCGAGGGGCAGTGGTATATTGTGGACGCCACCTGGGACGACACCGGCGGCGACCCCGACGCCTACTTCATGGTCGCGCCGGAGGAGCTGCCCGACCACCAGCCCGACGCTGAGACCGAAGTGACGATTGCCGACGCCATCGCCTTTGGCGAGTGGTATTACGGGCTCTCCGGCGCCTCCGCCATGACCCTCGACGATGTGGACGGCATGACCCAGCTTGAAATGGCGCAGGCGCTGCGCGGCATCGGCATGTTCATCGGCACCGGCGCCGGCTTCGAGCTGGAGCGCGCCCCCAACCGCATGGAGCTCGCCGTCATGTTTGTGCGGGCTTTGGGGCTTGAAGAGGAGGCGCTGGCCTACACCGGCGCCTGTCCTTTCACCGACGTGCCCCAGTGGGCGGCGGGCTACGCCTCGCTGCTCTATGACAACGGGCTTGCCAAGGGCTACGGCGACGGCATTTACGGCGCCGCCGACACCGGTTCGGCCCGCGACTACGCCACATTCCTGCTGCGGGCCATGGGGTACAGCGAAGAGGCCGGAGACTTCAGTTGGGAGCGTGCTGCCGACACGGCGGCCGACATGGGCTTTCTGGCCGGCACAAGCCCCTTTTTGCGGGGGGACGTGGCCGAGATGACGCTGCGGGCCCTCCTGACCGAGAACGCCGCCTTTGCGGCAAAACTCGGCATTGTGCTTGAAAAGGTATAATATCAGGACAACGGCCCGCAGCACAAGTGCTGCGGGTCTTTATTGTTGACGGGCAGCCCCCTTGGGGCGCCGTTTGCCGTTTACAGGTTCCGGTGGTATACTTAAGTGATTGAGCGCGGCGCGAAACTGAGCCAGTCGAGGTGAAGATATGGAGACAGAGAAAACGGCAAAGAAAAAACACAGGCGCAGAAAATTGAAGCCGGGGGCGGCGCTTTATGCGGTGACGGTGGCGCTCTCGGTGATATTCATCCTTGTGGGAAACCACATTGCGACGAAAGACCTCGGCTCTTTTAAAGGCGGGCTGCCCGAAGAGGCCGTCGTGACGGCAAGGGTTGACGCCATCACGGACCGGGTCACAAATGAATACGGTGAGGGCGCCGCGGGCACGGACGTGCAGGTCACCTTTGAGGCGACCATCCTCTCGGGGGCGCGCAAAGGGGAGACGGTGACGGCCGTGCAGTACCTCGAGGGCGTGTACAGCGGCGCCGTTCCGGAGGTCGCGCAGGGCAAAAAAGTCGTGTTAATCGAGGCCGAAGGCGCCGAGGACAGCGAGTGGCAGCTCATTGAATACGTCAAGACCGACCGGCTCTTTATTTTCGCGGCGCTCTTTGTGCTGGCACTGCTCCTGTTTGGCCGCGGCAAGGGGTTTAACACCATCCTCTCCTTGGGGCTGACCTGCGCCGCCATTTTCGCCGTCTTCATCCCCGCCATCCTCTCGGGCAAGAACATTTACCTGACGGCCATCATCGTCTGCTTTTACACGATTGTCATGACTTATCTGATCGTCAACGGCGGCAACAAAAAGACGCTGGCGGCGGTGTTTGGCTGCTTTGGCGGAATTGTCGTCTCCGGCCTGTTCACCGTCGTCATGAGTAAAATCCTGGCCCTGACGGGCTATGTCGACGAGGACTCGGTCTATCTGACCTACCTGTCGACGGCGGGCGGCGTCTCCATCGATTTGAAAGCCATCATTTTCGCCGCCGTCCTCATCGGCGCCATGGGTGCCATCATGGACGTGGCCATGTCCATCGCCTCTTCGCTCTGGGAAGTGCGGGAGAAATCGGAGTCTCCGACCTTTTCCGCCCTCTTCAAATCCGGCATGAACATCGGCCGGGACGTGATGGGCACCATGGCCAACACCCTCATCCTCGCCTACATCGGCAGCTCGCTTTCAATCGTCCTGCTGCTGACCGCCTACAGCACCTCCCCGGCCTACCTCCTGAACCGCGAGATGATCGTCGTGGAGATTTTACAGGCGCTTGTCGGCAGCTTCGGCATTCTCATCACAATGCCGCTGACCTCCTTCATCAGCGCCGGATTCTACACGGTCGACACGAAAAAGCTCTCGGACGAGCTCTGGGAGAGCCTTGAAGGGGTCGGAAAAGACGAATAAGAAACTATGAAAAAAACACGCGGTGCCGCGGCGCCGCGTGTTTTTGTCTGCTTTTTTTATTCGAGTTCAAAGGCACCGGTGTAGAGCCGGTAGTAGACGCCGCCCTCTTTGATGAGGTCTGCGTGGTCGCCCCGCTCAATGATGCGCCCGTCCGCCAGCACCATGATGACCGAGGCGTCCCGCACCGTCGAGAGCCTGTGGGCGATGACAAAGACGGTGCGCCCCTGCATGAGGGCGTCCATGCCCCGGCCGATGATGGCCTCGGTGCGGGTGTCTACGCTGGAGGTGGCCTCGTCCAAAATCATGACCGGCGGGTCGCAGACGGCGGCTCTCGCAATTGAGAGCAGCTGCCGCTGGCCCTGGGACAGCGTGCCGCCGCCCTCCTCCACCATGGTGTCGTAGCCCTCCGGCATGTGCCGGATAAAGCTGTCGGCCCCGGCAATACGGGCCGCCTTTTTCACTTCCTCATCGGTGGCGGTCGGTTTGCCCACGCGGATGTTGTCGGCAATGGTGCCGGTGAAGAGGTTGACGTCCTGAAGCACCATGCCAAGCGACCGGCGAAGGTCGGCCTTTTTGATGTCGGCGATGTCGATGCCGTCGTAAGTGATTTTGCCCTTTTCAATGTCGTAAAACCGGTTGATGAGGTTTGTGACGGTGGTCTTTCCGGCGCCGGTCGCCCCGACGAAGGCCACTTTCTGGCCGGGCTTTGCGTAGAGGCTGACGTCGTGCAGCACCGTCTGTCCCGGCAGATAGCCGAAGTCCACATCTTCAAACCGCACATCGCCCCGCAGCTTGACCTCGCCGTCCGGGGTTTGAAAGAACCAGCCCTCGGCCCTTTTGACGATGCCCACCCTGCCGGTGTCGGCCTCGGGCTCCTCGTCGAGCAGCCCGAAAATGCGCTCGGCGCCGGCGAGGGCCATGATGATGGCGCTGGCCTGCTGCGAAATCTGGCTGATCGGCATGGAAAACGACCGGTTGAGCTGCAGGAAGCTCGCAATGCCGCCCAGCGTCATCCCGCCAAAGCCCGAGACGGCCATGGCGCCGCCCAGCATGGCCGAGACGGCGAACTGAATCTGGTTTAAGTTGCCCATCATGGGCATGAGGATGTTGGCCATGGCCGAGGCCTCAGTGGCGTCTACGCGCAGGGCTTCGTTCAGCTCGTCAAAGGCCGCCTCGGTCTGCCGCTCGCGGCTGAAGACCTTGACCACCTTCTGCCCCGCCATCATCTCCTCAATGTAGCCGTTGAGGCGCCCCATCTCTTGTTGCTGCGCCCCAAAGTACTTGACGCTGCGCCCGCCGACTTTCTGAACGCCTTTTAGCATGACAAAGAGTGACAAGACGACAAAGGCCGTGAGAATGAGGCTGTTGGTGCACATGCCGACAAAGACGACCGCGACCGTGACGACGGTGGATAAGAGCTGCGGCAGGCTCTGGGCGATCATCTGGCGCAGCGTGTCGGTGTCGTTGGTGTACCGGCTCATGATTTCGCCGACCGTGCGGCTGTCAAAATAGCGGACGGGCAGGCTTTGCATGTGGGTGAACATGCGGTCCCGCAGTTTCTTTAAAGTGCCCTGCGCCACCGCCACCATGACGCGGGTGTAGACGAGGGCCGCCGTCACGCCGACGGCGTAAATGCCGGCCATGCGCAATACCGCCGCGGCAAGGCCTGAGAAATCGGGGCTCTCGGCAGTCAAAAGGGGTGTGATATAGTCGTCAATGAGGGTCTTGATGAACATGGCGCCTAAGACGTTCGAAACGGCCGAGATCAGAATGCAGCAGGCGACGGCGAAGAGCTGCCACTTGTAGTCCGACGCGATCATGCCGACAAGGCGGCCGGCCGTCTTTTTGAGGTTTTTGGGGCGGCTGCCGTCGCCGCTCATCATTCTTCTGTTCACGTCAGACCGCCTCCTTCATCTGAAGCTCGTAAATTTCCCTGTAAATGCGGCTCTTTTCCATCAGCTCGTCGTGGGCGCCGACCGACTCGATCTCCCCGTCGTCCAAGACGACAATGCGGTCGGCGTCCATGACCGAGGTCACCCGCTGGGCGATGATGAGTTTGGTCACGCCCGGCAGCTCCTCGCGGAAAGCCCGGCGGATGGCGGCGTCGGTCGCCGTGTCGACCGCCGAAGTCGAATCGTCCAAAATGAGCACTTTGGGCTTTTTCATGAGGGCGCGGGCGATGCAAAGCCGCTGCCGCTGGCCGCCCGACAGGTTGCTCCCGCCCTGCTCAAGCATGGTGTCGTACCCGTCCGGCATGGCCGAAATAAAGCCGTTGGCCTGTGCCAGCCGGCAGGCCCGGCGCATCTCCTCCTCCGTGGCGTTCTCGTCCCCCCAGCGGAGGTTTTCCCTGATGGTTCCGGAGAATAGCGTGTTCTTTTGCAGCACGACGGCGACAGCGTCCCGCAGCGCGGTGAGGTCGTATTCCTTCACGTCGCGCCCGCCCACTTTCACGACCCCAACGGCCGGGTCGTAGAGCCGGGGAATGAGCTCGACCAAAGTCGACTTGCCGCTGCCGGTGCCGCCCAGAATGCCGATGGTCTCGCCGGAGGCGATGGCGAGGTCGACCTGCTCAAAGCAGCGCCACTTGACCCCGTCGAATTCGACTGAGCCGTCCGCCACCCCGGTGACGGGGGCGGCCGGCGCCGCGATGTCCGAGACCTCGTCCAAAACCTCGACAATGCGCTGCGCCGAAGCCCGCGAGATGATGATCATGACAAAGACCATCGAGAGCATCATGAGGCTCATGAGAATCTGGTTGGTGTAGGTGAGCAGGCTCATGAGCTCGCCCGTCGTCATGGCGCCCGCCACAATGGTCTTGGCGCCAAACCAGGAGATAAGCAGTATGCAGGTGAAGACGGCCGACTGCATCATGGGGGTGTTGAGGGCGATGAGCCGCTCGGCCTTTGTAAACTCCGCGTAAATTTCGCCCGAGACCCCCCGGAACTTCGCGACCTCGTCCTCCTCGCGCACAAAGGATTTGACCACCCGGATGCCCCGCAAATTCTCCCGCACGACCCGGTTGAGCGCATCGTAGGTCTTGAAGACCCGCTCAAAAGTCGGGTGGACCCGCGTGGCGACGAAAATGAGTCCGGCAAAGAGTACCGGGACGACGCTTAAGAAAATGAGGGCCATTTTTGAGTTGATGGAAAAGGCCATGAAGAGGGCGAAAATGAGCAGCGCCGGGGCGCGCACCGCAATGCGCACAATCATCTGAAAGGAGTTTTGCAGGTTGGTGACGTCGGTCGTCAGCCTCGTGACGAGGCTCGAGGTCGAAAACCGGTCGATGTTGGTGAAGGAGAAGTCCTGCACCTTGTAAAAGAGGGCTTTGCGCAAATTTGTGGCAAAGCCGGCCGAGGCCTGCGCCGCAAACTTCCCGGCCAAAACGCCCAGCGTCAGCGACAGGCCGGCGGTCAGGATGAGCAGAAGCCCGGTCTCGAGGATGACGGTCATGTCCCCCGCTTGAATGCCCTTGTCGACAAGCCGTGCCATGAGCAGCGGGATGAGCACTTCGCAGAAGCTCTCGAGCGTCACGGTCAAGGGCGATAAAATCGTCTGCTTTTTATATTCGCCGATGTGAGCGGCCAGTTTTTTAATCATAGAGCGCCCTCCGACTCCTCGCAGTTTTCAAGATTGTCCCGGATTTTGTCCGTGACGGCAAAAAAGGCCGCAAGCTCCTCCGGCGTGACGCCTTTTCGCATGGTCGTCTCCATCCGGTCCCTGTCCTCATGGAGGGCGCGGCAAAACCGGGCCGCCTTCTCGGTCAGCACAATGCTTTTGAGGCGGGCGTCCCCCGCCACCGGCAGCCGCTCAATGAGCCCCTTGCGCTCAAGCTGCTGCAGCATGACGGTGGCGGTCGACCGCCTTATGTCGAAGTCCTCCTCAATGTCGCGCTGAAAGACTTGCCCAGCAGGCATGCGCCTGTCGAGATAGTGCAGCAGCCACCCCTGCACGCCGGTCATATCCTCAATGCCGAGCTTTGCGGCCTGGCTGTCGATTCTCCGTTTGATGAGGTTGGACAGACCCCTGATTTCCCGCCCGATGTGCCGCTCCATAGACGCCTCCGATTGTATAATATTTGTTTCATTGCTAACTGTTAGTTTTCTAACATAATGCATTATAACAGGAAATTTGCCCGTGTCAAGAGGGAAATATCCGGCATTTC
>DATMXT010000071.1:0-4201 GCA_035561375.1 Terriglobales bacterium
GAAAGAATCAAGAATATGTCGCTATATTTTATTTACATTGTTTTAAGTCGTGTTTTGACCGCCGCTCCGAAAGTCATTGATATATCCGCATTTTATTCAAATTTTTCCGCCTTTAGGCGTGCCGTCACCTTTTCATCTCACGCAAAAAGCCCCCCCCCGGCGTGGGGCGGCTTTTGTGTTCCGAACGCGGGAAGAGTGTGACCGGCGGATGTTCTTTGGAGCGGCTTTTACGGCTGATATCCAAGGCCAAGCCATTTGACCAGCTTTTCCGCTCCCGCCATCGCACTCGGAATCGGCACACGCAGCGCCGACAGAACCGCCAGCGTGAGCGCAATGGAAAACACGAAGGAAAAGGCGGCGACGGCACGCCACTTTCGCCCCTGAATCAGAGGAGACAGGTCCATATACGCAACAAGGGCAAATACGATGAGGGTCGCCCACACCATATACGTTTACGCCTCCTGTGTTTTTATTGCCGCCGCGGTTTTTTGGGGCAGCTTTCGGACTTTGGCCACAATAAAGGTCGATAGCGGCAGCAGAATTTCAAACAGCGTCCAGATAAAGGGCGCGCCTGTCCGCGCCGACAGGCTGTGCTCGACAGAGCTTGGGTAGAGCGTAGGCGCGTAGGCGATGAGCAGCAGGCCGACAATTGTCGCGAGATGTTTGAATTGCGTGGTTTCGAAAAGCTGCGCGACGGTGATCGTCGTGACATAGCACAGGACTGTGATTTTAAAAAACAGCAGCATGACGAGCGCCACCGCGAAGATGACCTCCATTCGGCTGAGCGCCTCGCCCAAATTGACGAGGCGCATCGTCACGAGGCCCGGCAGCGTGAACATATCGAGCGCATTCCCCAGCAGGCTGATGTCGCGCACCAGTACGGCGAGTACAACGCTCATGCCCATGGCAACTCCGCCAAACCAGTATTTCGTGGCCTCCTTCGGCGTCATTTTTTTTACGCAGGGCGTGATCATGAGGAAGATGACGAGCTCTCCGCAGGGAATCGTCAAGAAAATGTGCACGCTCTGCACGTATTTGACCAGGGGTATTGTGAATACGGGCAGCAAGTCTGACAAATCCATCTGGTTGGCTAAAAACGCAATGGACATGCCGACGATGAAGAATTCAATGAGCGTAAACGTCTTGCTGAAGCGCGAAACTACGTTGAAGCCGTTGCGGACAGCCCAGACCGCAATGAACATGCATATGAGGATGGGCACAATGTTAGGCGTTTCGTTTGTAAATGTGATTTTCGAAAAATCGCCGAGGTCCATCACATTTGCCGCGGTCAGCGTCAGAAAAAACCACACGTACATCACTCCGAGGACTTTGCCCGCCACCCGCCCATACGCAAGGCACAGCACCTGCATATAATTCAAATCGGGGAACATCAGCATCATGGCCCGATATAAAAGGAAGAGCGGTATGCAGAGCACAAGCCCGATGACGACCGAAATCCAGGCCTCGTTTTTCGCTATGCCCGCGAGAAAGGAAGTCAGCAGGGCCGAGGCCTGAAGAAAGAACGCCAGCGTGAACATAAATTGTTTCCCGGAAACCTGGGCGCTGTCAATTTTCATTGCATGTTCTTCTCCATTTCCAGGGACGGCACAATCTGGCCGGTCTCGGGGATATTGACCCTGACCTCCACCTTCAAATCAATGTCCTCAAATATCTCGTCCCAGCGGTCCTTCATCTCCGCCCACTCTTTCGGATATTTTTTGTACACCATGGTGCAAAATCCGAAAATGTCGGAGTCGAGCGCTTTCGCGGCCGAAAAGGTCCGCTCGATTTTCGCTTTAATTTCCTCCTGCGCCAGGACTTCAAGGCGCTTTAAAAGCTCGGGCGGCTTCATGTTTTTAAAGCCGTAGACCTCGCCGAGGTCCGCATCCGCGTTGATTTTCAAAGTCACCTGTATGCCGCCGTCCTTGCGCAGCGCAATTTTCCTTTTGCAGGAAAGCGTCGAGATATGAAGTCCCGCCCGGTCTGAAATGTCTATGACTTCCATATTGCATCTCTTGACATTCCCGAAGGTAAACACATAGCCGAGGGTCTCGTCAATGGAAAGCCGCCCGATCATCGCGCCGCCGTCAAATACCGCCATGCCCACCACGCGAATTTCCTGCTCTCCCTCATCACCCTCCGCCTTGACAATCGGAATGACCGGCGCCGCGGCGTCATCCAAACGGCGGTTGAGATAATCGATCAACCGCACCCGGTATTCGACGGATATTCCGGCCCGGTCCTGAAACAGACTTCCGAGCAATACGCCGGAAATCGGCATTTCGGAGAACTTCGCCGTCAGTATCTCCTCTGCACGTCCGTCGACCACCGCGAGCGGAACCTCGAGACGCGCCTTTTGGTCCCGCAAAATCATGTCGAGATGTTTGTCAATTCCCTGCCGCGCGAGGTCAATCCCAAACAGCCGTATTTGGTTGTGGTGGAAGAGCAGCTTGTGGCTGCTGTTCCGGTCAATCTGCGACAGACTGCCCATCAATGTGTCTCCGGTGGCGGCCATCACAATGACCGAGTCCGCGGCGCTCTGACCGGCTTCTCCGGAGCCAAACTCCCCTTGTTTGATGTCGGCGACCTGCGCCGTGACGCGTATCTTGCCGGGAATGTCCGATGTGTCGATGGAGACTGCGGTGAGAATGAACTGCTCTTCGATCTCCTTGCTGTCCCAGCAGCCGGACAGCGCCGCCGCAAGCATGGCGGCGAGCGGCAGTATGACGACTGTGCGCCTCAAACTGTACGGCCTCATGGCTTATCCCCCTCTTCATCTTTTGCGTGCGGGCGTAAGGGCAGAATAAAAAACCGTCCGCGCGTGGTGTCGCCGAGCGCAATGTCTTTGGGACGCTTGACGAGCGTCCAGAGCGGCATTCGCACCATGGCGTCCTTTGCGTCGCCGGAGTCAAAGTCCCCTAAGAAAGGCACGCCGAAGGACTCGAGCGTCGCCAAATGCACGAGCATGCCAAGAAAGCCGAAAGCGACCCCGTAAAAGCCCGTGAAGGACGCCATTATCATCATGATTACGCGGAGCATCGAGGCCGCGTCGTTGAGCGTGGGCACCACAAATCCGGCCACTGCCGTAATGGCGATGACAATGACCATCGGCGCGCCGATGAGACCGGCTCTCACAGCGGCGTCGCCCATAATCAGTGCGCCCACAATGCTGATGGCCTGGCCGACCGGTCGGGGCAGCCTGACGCCTGCCTCCCGCAGAATCTCAAACGCGACGACCATGATGATGGCCTCGAAAAAAGCCGGAAAGGGCGTCCCCTCACGCGATTTCGCGAAGGAGAACAGCAGCGTCGTGGGAATGAGCTCGTGCTGAAACGAGACAAGCGCAATATAGATTGCCGGCGCAAAGACCGAGATGAGAAAGGAGAAATAGCGCAAAAGCCGGATTGTGCTCGAATAGAGCCACCGGTTGTAGTAGTCCTCGGCGGTCTGAAAGCTCTCAATGAGCAGCATGGGCACGGTCAGCACAAAGGGCGTGCCGTCCACCGCGATGGCAACCCGGCCCTCCAGAATCTTTGCCGCCACGACGTCGGGTTTTTCGCTGTACGCGATGGTGGCAAAGGGTGAAAAAGGCGCGTCCTCAATATACTCCTCAATGTAGCCGGTTTCGAGGATGGCGTCGACGTCAAGCTTTCCGATGCGGGATTTGACCATCTCCACCACTTTGGGGTTTGCCACGCCGTCAAGATATAAGAGGCAGACGCCGGTATGCGTCTTGCGCCCCACGGTCAGCTCTTCGACTTTGAGCCGCCCGTTTCGGATTTTTCGCCGGATTAAGGCGGTATTGGTGCGCAGGTTCTCGGTGAAGCCCTCCCTTGGTCCGCGAACCACCGTCTCGGACTGCGGCTCGGTCACCGTGCGCTTCTCCCAGCCCTTTGAATTGATGACCAGCCCGTTTGCGCAGCCGTCCACGAGGAGGACCGTATCGCCCATCAGGCAGCCGGCTGCAAGCTCCGGTACCGTCGAAACGAGTTCTGTGCTCGCCGCGCAGAGCACCTCCTGCGCCAACACGTCGAGCAGCTCGTTTGCGCCCGTCAGGAGGACGGGACTCGCGCTCCAGTTTTTTATGGGGCGCAAAATCGCGTTTGTCAGCGTGACCTCCGAGACCAGCCCGTCAATAAAAACCAGCGCCCCTTCGTAGGCGCCAAACCGAATGGGTGTGACTTTCAAGTCCTGCGCGCCC
>DATMXT010000072.1:0-3009 GCA_035561375.1 Terriglobales bacterium
CAACGACTTTACAGGCCGAATTAAAATTTGTATAATTGAATGTACGATTTCAGAGATGTCATTTGGAGGTATACAAATTGAATGTAGTCATCATCGGCGGCGTGGCCGGCGGCGTGTCCGTCGCCACCCGTCTTCGCAGGCTTTCGGGCGACGCGAAAATCACGGTTTATGAAAAAGGCGGCTTTATTTCCTTTGCAAACTGCGGAATGCCCTATCACCTCTCCGGCACCATTGCAAAGCGCGAGGCGCTGCTGCTCCAGACCCCCGAGCGCATGAAGGGCATGTACGACGTCGACGTCCTGTGCATGCACGAGGTCACGGCCATCAACCGCGGCAAAAAGACCGTGACGGTCGCGGGCCCCCCCGGCTCCTTTGAGGCCCCCTACGACAAGCTGGTCATCGCCACAGGCGCGGCGGGGCGGCCCTCCGGCATCGCCGGAATCGAGCACTACAAAAACGTGACCAATCTGCGGGACATGGCCGACCTCGACAACCTCATGTCCTATATCAAGGACGCCAAAAAGGGCCTTGTCATCGGCTCCGGCTTCATTGGACTTGAGGTTGTGGAAAATTTGCGCATGAAGGGCATTGACCTCACTTTAGTCGAGCTGGCCCCCGCCTGCCTCCCCGTGATGGACAGCGAATACAGCAAGGCCATTGAGCGCATTTTAAAAGAGCACGGCGTCACAGTTTACACCGGCACCAAAGTCGACGCCTACGACAAGGAGACGGGGCTCTTCACCCTCTCAAACGGCGTCAAGGACGGCTTTGACTTTGTCGTGACGGCGGCCGGCATTGTCCCGAACAGCAAAATCGCCAAGGAGGCCGGCCTTGAACTCGACCCCAGAGGCTATATCAAGGTCTCCCGCGACTCGATGCAGACCAGCGACCCCGACATTTACGCGGCCGGGGACGTCTCGGTCATCTATAACCGCATCACGGGGCAAGATATGACGCTGGCCCTCGCCTGGCACGCCAAAAGGCAGGCCCGCATCATCGCCGACCACATCGCCTCCGGCCGCGAGGCCCCCGCCCCCACCCTTACGCAGCAGACTTTTGGCGGCGCCGTCGGCACCGGCATCACAAAGCTCTTTGAGCACGTCATCGCAAAGACGGGGTTCACCTTGGCCGCGGCCAAGGCCGCGGGCTACGACGCCGCCGCCATCGTGATGCACGCCCCCGACCACGCCGCCTACTACCCCGGCGTCACAAGGATGGCGCTCAAGGTCGTCTACGACAAGGCGACGGGACAGCTCTTAGGCGCGCAGGGGCTCGGACAGGCCGGCGTCGACAAGCGCATTGACGCCGTCGCGACCGCCATCAAGTCGGGCTGGACCGTCTATGACCTCGCCGACATGGAGTACGCCTACGCCCCGCCCTTCAACGGGCCCAAGGACCCCCTGAACATGATCGGCTATGTCGCCGCAAACCTCGACGACGGGCTGCTCTCGCTGACCACTTTCGAGGAGCTTCCGGCCCTCGTCGACCGCGGCGCAGCCCTGGTCGACGTGCGGTACCGGTGGGAGTTTGAGCAGGGGGCCATTCCCGGCTCCGTCAACATCCCGCTCGACGAGATCGTCGCCCGGCACGGGGAAATTCCAAAGGGTGTGCCGGTCGTCGTCATCTGCGTCGTCGGACAAAGGGCCTACTCCGGCCAGCGCATGCTCCAGCACTTCGGCTTTGAGGAAGTCTACACCCTTGAGGGCGGCACGTCGAGCTACCACATGTTCTACCCCGAAATGTTTAAGGAGGACGCCAAAGCATGACCAGTACCGCCTTCACGGACAGGCTCACCGGGCTTGCGGCCGCCCTGCCGGGCAAGTCGGCTGTCGCTGCCGTCAACCTTGAAACCGGGGAACGCATCGCCTTAAACGAGGAGGAGGTCTTCCCCTGCGCCAGCATCATAAAGCTCCCCATCCTCTGCACGGCTTACGCCATGGAAGAGGCCGGAGAGCTGACACTTTCGGACAGGATTCAGGTGTCGGACAAGGCCCAAACGGGCGGCGACGGGGTGCTGCGCTTTATGCAGGAGGGGCTCTCCCCCACTTTGCACGACCTTGCGACCCTCATGGTCATTTTAAGCGACAACATGGCCACCAACATGGTGGTCGACGCCGTCACCCCGCAGCGCATTCACGAATTTCTGAGCAGCCGCGGGCTTAACCGCATTCATTGGCGGCGCAAAATGATGGACACCGCCGCAATGGCCGCCGGCATTGAAAACGAGGCCGCGGCCGGCGACGTGAACGAGCTGATGAAGGGGCTTGCCAAGGGGACGCTGCTGTCGCCCGGGCACTGCAAGGACGCCATTCAAATCCTCTTGCGGCAGCAGGTCAGCCACAAGTTCCCCCGCCTGCTCTGGAGGCCCTACGACCACGACTTTGAGCGCGAGGAGATCAAAATCGCGCACAAAACAGGCGACATGCCGGGGCTCGAGCATGACGCCGGTGTCTTTTATGGGGACGGGTTCTCCTTTGCGCTGACCGTCATGACCGTGGGGCCCCCCACCCCTGAGCAGTCGGTCAGACAGTGGGCGTTCATCGGGGAAGTCGCCGAGGCGTTTGTCAGGTACTGGGACCCGCAATCCCGCTCATAAAGCCGTTCAGCTCCGTGCTCGACAGGTCGCAGGCAATGAGCCTGTTGTCGCTGATGAGCAGGTTGACCCGCACTTCGGCCTCTTGGTCAGGGTAGTTCAAAACCGCATAGCTCCACCGCTTTGCCCGCTTGCCGGCGTACTTTTGAAGGTCGAGCCCCTGGGACTTCTGAAGCTCGGAATAAGCGCTGTACACCTCGTCGAACTGCTTGGGAATCGCGACCTCCATGACCTCGACCGCCGACTCGCCCACCTCCCACCCAAAGCTCTTGATAAACGCGATTCTGTCCTCGTTTGTCTTGAGCTTGACCGAGCCGACGCCGCCGGTGGCAGCCGCCGAGGTGTCGTCCCCCGGCCGCGCGATGTTCCAGACCACGAGTCCGACCACTATGGCGAGAATGACGACCGCCGCAATG
>DATMXT010000073.1:0-13340 GCA_035561375.1 Terriglobales bacterium
GCCGTCACCCGCATGCCGTAGTCGCTCCAGGCCACAAGGTCTGCCGCGTCTTTGACGACGGGGGCGAAGCTGTGGACAAAATAGACGTAGGAGCCAGGCGCCACGCCCTCAAAGAGCGGGCTTTCCCGCTCAAACATAAGCGAATTCCAGCCCATGTGCGGAACTTTTTCTTTTGTTTCAAGCAGCTTGACGGCGCCGCCGACAAGCCCCAGCCCCGGGCACTCCTCCACCTCGTAGCCGACGTCGAAAAAAAGCTGCATGCCAAGGCAGATGCCGAGCAGCGGCTTGCCGGCCGCGACCTCCTCTTTGACGACGGCGTCGAGCCCGCAGCCCGTCAGGGCGTCATAGGCCGCTTTAAACGCGCCGACGCCGGGGAGAACGAGCCCTTTCGCGCCCTTGATGACCGCGGGGTCGCTCGTGATTTCGGCGTCAACCCCGAGATGGGCGAAAGCCTTCTTGACATTGAAGAGATTTCCGGCATTGTAATCGATGATTGCGAGCACGACGCTTCCCCCTTTGTAAAAATTGACTATGATAAAAAGCCGCCTTCTTGCGCATGTTTATGTTGAAAGGCGGTGTCACTATGGAACAAGAAAGAAGAACTGTCATCAAGGAGCTCAACGCACTGCTGCGCAGCTGCGAAATCGGCGTCAGCGGCTATGACAAATATGCCCGCGACGCCGCGGAGCCCGTCCTCAGAGGGAAATTCGATCATTACAAGTCCGAGTACGCCGAAAACGCCAAATCCATCGCCGAGCGCATCACGGCTTTGGGCGGCTCGCCCAAATACGGTACCGGCATGGCCGGCATCGTCTCGGACGTGACTTACGCCGTGCGGGGCCAGGACGGCCGCGAAGCCCCGGAGCTGCTGCGGACGGCCCACTACGGGGAGACAAAAAACATTGACGCCACCGAGCGGGTGCTGTCGGCCCCCGGGCTTGACGAGGAGAGCAGAGAGGTCCTGCGCCGCCAGCACCGGAGTGCGCGGGCCCGCCAGGAGGAGCTCATTGACCTCATCCGCGACTTTGATTTAGGATAAGTATAAACACGTACTTTCACTTTTACAAGCCAGGTAAAGAAAACTTCTTAAAGACTTAAGTTTCCGTTCCGCCACTCGCAAACCGCCGCCCCATGTGATATAATTTATTTAAGTTTTTTCTATGCGGAGGTGTGCTTTTTGAGCAAACGCGTCATTTTAATCGTTTTGGATTCCGTTGGGTGCGGCGCGCTGCCCGACGCCGCGAAGTACGGCGACGAGGGGGCGAGCACCCTGACCCATGTCATTGCGGCCGCCGACCACGAGCCGAAACTGGACAACCTCGTCGCGATGGGTCTCTCCCGCATTGAGGGGGTCGACGGACTGCCCTATAATCCCGCCCCAACCGCGAGGTGGGGCCGGATGGCCGAAATGTCCCCCGGCAAGGATACGACGACCGGCCACTGGGAGATCGCGGGCATTGTCCTGTCCGCCCCCTTCCCCACTTTCCCGGACGGACTGCCGGCCTCCTTCATCGAAAAATTCGAAGCGGCAATCGGGCGAAAAACACTCTGCAACCGCGCGATGTCGGGCACAGCGGTCATCGAGGAATACGGGGCCGAGCACATGCGCACCGGATACCCAATCGTCTATACGTCGGCCGACAGCGTCTTCCAGATTGCGGCACACGAGGCGGTCATCCCGCCGGAGGCGCTCTATGACATCTGCCGGACGGCGCGGGGGCTTTTGACCGGAGATGTCGCAGTCGGCAGGGTCATCGCCCGCCCCTTTGAGGGTGCGCCCGGAAGCTTTGCCCGCACGCCGCGCCGCCGGGACTTCTCGGTCGAGCCGCCGGCCGACAACATGCTGACAAAGCTCAAGGCGGCAGGCCTTGAAGTGCGGGGCATCGGCAAAATCGGCGACATCTTTGCCGGCGTCGGAATGACGCTCGAGGACCACGCGGCCGGAAACCCCGCCTGCGTTGACGCCACGCTGCGCCACATGGAAGAGTGCGGCGACGGGCTCATTTTCACCAACCTCGTCGACTTCGACATGCTCTACGGCCACCGCAACAACGCCGCCGGATACCTTGAGGCGCTTGAGTACTTCGATGCGCGGCTGCCGGAAATCCTGCCCGCCATGCGGGAGGGCGACCTGCTCATCATCACGGCCGACCACGGCTGCGACCCCACGAATCCCTCCACCGACCACTCGCGGGAGCATGTGCCGCTGCTCGTCTACGGCGGCGGGACGGGCGAAATCCCAACGCCGGAGAGCTTCACATTGGTCAGCGAAATTGTGCTGGGGCACCTGCTTGCGTAAATATGCGCCGTTACTGTACAAGTCAAGAAAACCCGGTACTGCCGTTAAGACAGTACCGGGTTTATTGTTTGTATGAGCGCAATAATCATTTCAGCTTTTCTTCAAGCAGCTCGCGGAAGAGCTGGGGATTGCCCTTGCCTGCGCTCTTCTTCATGCAAAGCCCCACGAGGAAGCCGAGGACGTTGGTCTTGCCGCCCTTGAAGTCGGTCACGGGGCCGGCGTTTTCGGCCAGCACTTCGTCGACGATTTTGACAAGCGCCGCGCTGTCGCTGATTTGGGCAAGGCCCAGTTTTGCGACGACGGCCGCGGGGTCCTTCTCCCCCGTCGCCAGCTGCTCAAAGACTGTCTTGGCGGCGGTCGAGGAGAGGGTGCCGGCGTTTACAAGGTCAATGAGCTTCAGCAGTGCGGCGGGCGCCACGCCGATGTCGGCTATGGCGCAGGCGCGCTCGTTCATCAGCTTGGAAAACTCGCCTAAAATCCAGTTGCAGACGGCCTTGGCGTCCTTTGGAGAAAGAGCGGCGCAGGCCTCGAAGTAGTCGGCCTTGTCCTTGTCGCCCGAGAGCATCTCGGCCTCGTAGGCCGTCAGGCCGTAAGTTTTCGTGTACCGCTCAAACCGGGCCAGCGGAAGCTCGGGAATCCGGGCGCGGATGCGCGCTATCCAGTCGTCGTCAATGCGGATGGTCACAAGGTCGGGCTCGGGGAAATAGCGGTAGTCCTGCGCGTCCTCCTTGGAGCGCATGGCGACGCTCTCTCCGAGCTCGTCATCCCACCGGCGGGTCTCCTGCGGGATGGCGCCGCCCGCCTCAAGCACCGCGGTCTGCCGGGCGATCTCGAACTCAATGCCCCGGAGCGCCCCCGAGAAGGTGTTGACGTTCTTCATCTCGACGCGGTTGCCGTACTCCTTCGAGCCCTTGGGTCTGAGCGAGACGTTGACGTCGCAGCGGATGTTGCCCTCCTGCATGCGGCAGTTGGAGATGCCGAGATATTTCAGGATGGCGACCAGCCCCTCGAGGTAGGCCTTGGCGTCTTCGGCGCTGCGCAGGTCCGGCTCAGAGACGATTTCGATGAGAGGCACGCCGCAGCGGTTGAAGTCGACTAAGGTGCCGCCAAACTTGTCGTTGTGGAGCAGCTTTCCGGCGTCCTCCTCAATGTGGATGCGGCGAATTCGCACCGACTTCTTTTCGTCTCCCACGTAGAAGTCGAGCTGGCCGTCATGGCAGAGCGGAATGTCGTACTGGCTGATCTGGTAGGCCTTGGGCAGGTCGGGGTAGAAATAGTTTTTCCGGTCGTGCTTTGTGACTCTGCTGACGGTGCAGCCGCAGGCGAGCCCCATGAGCATGGCGTAGTCGACGACTTTTTTATTTAAGACCGGCAGGGAGCCCGGCATGCCGACGCAGACGGGGCAGCACTGGGTGTTGACCGGCGCGCCGTACTGTGTGGAGCAGGCGCAGAAAATTTTGGACTTTGTGTTGAGCTCGGCATGCATTTCAATGCCGATGACCGCTTCGTACATGTGAACGCCCCCCTTACAGCTTGGGGCAGACCCAGCCGATGCCGGAGGTCTGCTCATAGGAATAGGCCACGTTGAACAGCAGCTCTTCGTCGTTCTTGCGCCCGATGAGCTGGAAGCCCATCGGCAGGCCGTCGACCTGCGCGCAGGGCACGACGAGGGCCGGCAGCTGGACCATGTTGATGCTGACGGTGCAGATGTCCGACAGGTACATCTGGACGGGGTCGGTGGCCTTCTCCCCCAGCTTGAAAGCGACCGTGGGCGAAGTCGGCGTCAGCATGACGTCGCACTTCGACAGGGCGTCGGCATAGACCTGCTTTAATTTCTCGCGCATTTTCTGGCCCTGCTTGTAGTAGGCGTCGTAATAGCCCGAGGCCAGCACATAGGTTCCCAGCATGATGCGGCGCAGCACCTCGGGTCCAAAGCCCTCGCTGCGGGAGCGGAAATAGACCTCGTCGATGGTCTTGCACCCGTCGGCCAAAAGCCCATACTTGACGCCGTCAAACCGGGCCAGATTGGACGATGCCTCGGCCGAGGAGATGATATAGTAGGTGGCTAAGGCGTAGTCGGCAAAGGGCAGGTCGACGTCGACTAAGGTCGCCCCCATCTCCTCATAGGTCTTTGCGGCGCCGATGATGGACGCCCGCACCGCGGGGTCGATGCCGTCGCCGAAAAACTCGCGCGGCAGGCCGATTTTCAGGCCCCTGACGCCGTTTTTGAGGCCGGGGGCAATCGGCTTGTAGGGGAAGTGGGTCGAGGTCGCGTCGTAGGGGTCGCGGCCGGCAATGGCGTCAAAGAGCATGGCGCAGTCGGCGACGGTGCGCCCAAAGGGGCCGACCTGGTCGAGCGAGGAGCCGAAGGCCACGACGCCCGAGCGGGAGACGGCGCCGTAAGTGGGCTTGAGGCCCACGATGCCGTTGAGGCAGGCGGGCAGGCGCACCGAGCCGCCGGTGTCGGTGCCGACCGAGAGCACGCTCTCGCCCGCCGCGACCGAGGCGGCGGAGCCGCCGGAGGAGCCGCCGGGCACCCGGGTGAGGTCATAGGGGTTGTGGGTCGGCTTAAAGGCGGAGTTTTCGCAGGAGGAGCCCATCGCAAACTCGTCTAAGTTGGTCTTGCCGATGATGGGCATGAGGTTATTTTTCATTCGGGTGACGACGGTGGCGTCATACGGCGGGACGAAGTTCTCGAGAATTTTCGAGGCGCAGGTCGTGCGCACGCCGTCCACGCAGATGTTGTCCTTCACCGCGATGGGAATGCCCGCGAGCGGCGCAATCGCTTCCCCTGCGGCCAGCTTCCTGTCGACAAGGGCGGCCATCTCGAGCGCCGCGTCCCTTGTCACCGTGAGAAAAGCGTCGACCTTGCCCTCGACCTCATCAATTCGGCGGAGGTACGACTTTGTGATTTCAGTGGCCGACACGTCGCCCTCGCGCAGCATTTTTCCGAGCTCGCCGGCCGATTTCTCATATAATTTCATCTGGTCTTCCCCCTAATCGATGACTTTCGGAACGAGAATGCAGCCGGCCGCTTTTCGCGGCGCGTTTTGCAGCACCTGCTCGCGGGTTAAGGACGGCTCCACGACGTCCTCCCGGAAGACGTTGTAGTCCGCCGAGAGGTCGGGCTCAATGCCGGTCAGGTCGACTTTCTGAAGCTGCGCCACCATGTCCACGATGTTCTCCATATCCGCCGCGAGCTTGTCAAACCGCTCTTCCGGAATCTCTATTCGCGCAAGCTGCGCAATGTGACGGATTTCGTCATGCGTAATCTTCATGCTTACCCTCCAATAAATTCATAAGCTCCGCCTCGCCGATGACCGGAATGCCAAGCCCATTAGCCTTTGTCAGCTTGGAGCCGGCGTCCTCCCCCGCGACGACATAGCTTGTCTTCTTTGATACGCTGCCGGAGACCTTTCCGCCCTTTGCCTCGAGCTTGGCCTTGGCCTCGTCCCGCGTCATGCCGGACAGGGCGCCCGTGAGCACAAAGGTCAGCCCCCTTAATGCGATGTCGGCACTGCCGGGTGCACCCGACATATTCACGCCCGCGGCCGCCAGCCGCGCGAGCTGGACAGCGGTCTGCGGGTGGGAGAAAAAGTCCGCAACACTTTTTGCCACAATTTCTCCGACCTCGGGAATGACGGTCAGCTCCGGAAGTGTGGCGGATGAAAGCTTGTCCATGGTCAAAAAGTGCTCCGACAGCAGTTTTGCCGTCTGGGCGCCGACATGGCGGATGCCAAACCCGTAGAGCAGCCTTGAGAGGTCCTGCGACTTGCTGGCCTCAATGGCGGCTATAAGCTTTGCGGCCGATATGTCGCCCATTCGGAAAAGCCCCGCAAGCTGCTCCGCCTTTAAGTCGTAGAGGTCGGCAATGGAGCCGACAAGCCCCTGCGAGACCAGCCTCTCAGCGTTTTGCTCCCCGAGCCCTTCAATGTCCATTGCGGTGCGGGAGCAAAAATGCGCGAGTTTGCGCACGAGCTGCGCCGGGCAGGAGGGGTTGGTGCAGCGCACGGCCGCCTCCTCCTCGTCGTCCGTCACGGGTTCCCCGCAGGAGGGGCAGCAGGCAGGCATTTCAAAGGGCCGCTCGGTGCCGTCTCTGGCGGACTTGTCCACCTCGACGATTTCGGGAATGATCTCCCCCGCCTTGCGCACGTATACAGTATCCCCGATGCGGATGTCCTTTTCGGCGATGAAGTCCTTGTTGTGCACGGTGGCGGCCTGCACCTTTGTGCCCGAGAGGCGCACCGGCTCCAGCACCGCGGTGGGGGTTAAGGCGCCTGTGCGCCCGACTGTGACCGTGATGTCAAGCAGCCTGGTCTTTTTAATTTCGGGCGGATATTTATAGGCGATAGCCCACCGCGGGAATTTGGCCGTGGAGCCAAGCGCCTGCCTTGCTGTAAAGTCATCCACCTTTATCACCGCTCCGTCGGTGTCGAAGGGCAGCGACGCCCGCTCCTCCCCGATGACCTCGATGCGGGAAATGCAGGCCTCGATGTTCGGGCACAAAACGGGATTTGGAATGATGCGAAAGCCGAGCTCTTTTAAAAACGCGAGGGACTTCAGGTGCCCGTCCGGCATCAGGCCCTCCATGCGCTGAATGTTGAAAACGAAAATGTCAAGCTTCCGGGCGGCTGTGACCGAGGGGTCGAGCTGCCGAAGGGAGCCCGCCGCGGCGTTGCGGGGATTTGCGAAAAGGGGCATGCCAGCGGCGTCCCGCTCCTCGTTTAAGGCTTTGAAGACGGAGATTGGCATATAGACCTCGCCCCGGACCTCAATGGTCGCGGGGGCGCGCAGCCGCAGCGGAATGGACGCGACGGTTTTCAAGTTTGACGTGATGTCCTCCCCCGTCACGCCGTCGCCCCGGGTGGAGCCGCGGACAAAGAGGCCGTCTTGATATTCGAGCGCAACGGAGAGCCCGTCGATTTTATATTCCACGACATACGAGGGGTCCGGGACGACGCCGGCCACCCGGCGGCCAAACTCCCGGAGTTCATCGAGCGAAAAAGCGTCCTGAAGGCTCTCCATCGGCTTCTCGTGGACGACGGTTTCAAAGCCCTCGAGCGGCTTTGCCCCCACCCGCTGCGTAGGCGAGTCGGGCGTGACAAGCTCCGGATGCTCCGCCTCAATGGCCGTAAGCTCGCGCATGAGCTCGTCATACCGATAGTCGGAGATCTCCGGACGGTCGAGCGCATAATACAAATAGGCGTGATGACTGAGCTCTTTGCGAAGCGACTGGGCTTTTGCAGGCAGGTCCATGTCAATCCCCCTAACTGCTATAGTTTACCACGCCGCGGGAAAAAAGTACACGGTTTTTTACTCGCTTGGAATCGGATTGAGGAAATTGAGAATGTTCTCCTCGACATCGCTTGGCATGTCGGAAATGTTGGTGTAGTACTCCGGCACCCGGCCCACGATGACGGTCTCGGCGACACAGATTGTGGTGTCAACGGTGGCCGTCACGCTGGAGACCGGCATCATGATGCTGACCCCGGTCGTGATGTTGAGCAGAATGCGGTGGAGCGTCTGGTTGATTCCGGCCGAGGAGAATTCGTTTGAGATGTTGACGAGCACGCTGCCGTACGGAATCAGCCGCAGATTGATGACAGGGCCGCGCCCCGAGAGCAGGTCGCCGGAAAACAGGTTGCCGATGGGAATCGGCACCCGCACCACGTCGACGGCGAGGTTATCCTGCACCCGCTGACTGACGCGGGATTTGAGCTGATTGATGCGCACGATGTCGCAGACGAGGGCTCGCACCTCGCCGCTCTCGGAGGTTTCGACCGAAACTAAGTCGGCGTACGTGACCCCGTTTTCGGACAGCTCCTCTTCAACCGCGCGCATGACCGAGGTGTTGGCAATGGCCTTCGCCTTCGCAACGCCGACGCCCTCGACCAGAGGCCGAAGGGTGGCGTCAAAAAAACGCAGCGAGAGATACGCCAAGAGCAGCACCGCCAAAAGCAGTGCCGAAAGCTTTATGAGCGGTCTTGGCGCCGCCCGCCCGGGACGTCTTGCAAGGCTGAGTCCCCGTCCCCGTCTACTTTGAATGACCATAACACACCCCCGAGCAGTGTATGCTCGGGGGCGGTGTGTGGTGAAAAAATGACCCGGGATTATTCCTGCTTTGCGCCCTCAGCCTCCGGCTGCCCGTCCGCGGCCTCAGGCTGCGCTTCAACTTCCGGCTGCTCGGCTTCGGCTTTCGGCGCTTCTTCCGGCTGCCGGGCAGACTGATAGGCCGTGTCGGCGTTCTGGTCGCCCTCGAGCAGGGCGCGGATGGAGAGGTTGACCCGCATGGCCTCGTAGTCGATGGAGACGATTTTGACGTCGACCTCGTCGCCGACCGACAGGACCGAGGCGGGCTTGTCAATGCGCTTGGTCGAAATCTGCGAGATGTAAATGAGCCCGTCAATGCCGGGAACCAGCTCGGCGAAGGCGCCAAACGGCATGAGCTTGACAATTTTGACATGGGCCGTATCGCCCTCTTTATAGGTCTCCTTGAGGGTGTCCCAGGGGTTTGGCAGCAGGTTCTTATACCCGAGCGAAATGCGCTTGCGCTCGGCGTCGAGGTCCTTGATATAGACTTCGATGCTGTCGCCGACCGAAACGGCCTCGGAGGGGTGGCGAATGCGGTTCCAGGACAGCTCGGAGAGGTGAATCATGCCGTCGACTCCGCCGACGTCGACAAAGGCGCCGTAGGAGGTCAGGGACTTGACAACGCCCTTGTACTTCTTGCCGACTTCAGCCGCGGACCAGAAAGCCTCCTCGGCAATGCGGCGCGCCTCGCGGGAGACGGCCCGAATGGAGCCGATGACGCGGCGGCGCTTGCGGTTGACTTCGAGAATTCTGAACTTCTGGGTCGTGCCCACGAGTTCGGCGTGGTCGGCGTCGCGGCCGCCGGGGACCTGAGAGCCCGGAATGAAAATGCGCACGCCTTTGCAGACGGCAATGATGCCGCCCTTGACGACCTCGGCGACGGTGCCCTCCATGACGGCGCCGTTGTCGACCGCGGCCTCAATCTCGTCCCAGCCGCGAATGGCGTCGACCCGCTTTTTGGAGAGCATGATGGTGCCCTCGACGTCGTTGACGCGCACGACAAACACTTCAATCTCATCGCCGGGCTTGACAACGTCCTCCGGCTTGAGGGAGGGGTCGTCGGAGAGCTCGCCGATGGGAATATAGGCCGACTGCTTGGTGCCAAGGTCAACCTGGACTTCGGTTGCGCCGATGGATGTGATGGTCACCTTGACCCGGTCCCCTGTATTTAAAGTCAGGAGCGAGTCCTCGAGCATCTGCTCAAAAGAGAGCTCACCTGTCTCCTCAGGCTTGTCCTCCTCATTTGCAGTCTCCGCGGCGGCCTGGACGGGCTTCTCCGTCAGCACGGCCTCCTCGGGGTTGAGCTCGCTGCGCTCCGTAGTTTCGTTCATCTCTGACATTTTTGTTGCAGCCTCCTTTATTACACTCGCCGGAGTCGAAGCTCCGGCAGTAATGCCAACCTTATACCCCGGGCGGACAAGTCCGTCCGGTATGTCGTCGGGCGACTCCACCAAGAGCGTCTTTTCGCAAATCCGTTTGCAGATTTCGTAAAGCCGGTTGGTGTTGGAGCTATTGCGCCCGCCGATGACAAGCATGAGATCGCAGGTTGCCGCAAGGTCGGCAGCCTCTTTTTGCCTGCTTTCGGTTGCACAGCATATTGTATCAAATATCTTGGTTTTTGTATAGTGTTTTTTCGCAAAGTCCAAACATTTTTCCCACTCGGCCAGTTCAAAAGTGGTCTGCGCAACGAAAAGCGTTGATTTTTCTGTGGCTTCGGGGTGTTCCTCCGTGTAGGTGGCAAGCTCGTCAAGCCCCCGGAAAACCATGCAATTATTTGCATAACTGACAATGCCCGCCACCTCCGGGTGCTCTTTGTGGCCGAAGACGAAGACGGCGTCGCCCGCCTGTGACGCCTGGGCGACGAGCTTATGAATTTTCCCGACATAGGGGCAGGTGAGGTCGGCGTACGGCGTGCCGTCCGCCTCAAGTCCCTCCACCGCTTCCCGTGGGATTCCGTGGCTGCGAATGACGGCAAAAACGCCCGCCGGAACGCTGTCCACAGCCTTTACGCCGCGCGCTTCAAGTTCACGCACAATCTGGGGATTGTGAATGAGGGGCCCGATGGTGACAATGTCCGTCCTGCCCTCGTCAAGGAGCTTATAGACGCCCTCGACGGCCCTGCGCACGCCAAAGCAAAAGCCCGCCGTCTTTGCGACGATCACCTCGTGGGACATGACACATCCCCCTCAAACACATAATCCTTGTCGGAGAGCCTGCGAAGCTCCCCAGCCAGCCATTCGGTGACGCGGGAATACTCCTGATGCCGGCCCGGCGTCGCGCCGAATGTCGCGACCGGAACCGCTTTTCCAAAGCGCAGCTCGACCCTGCGAAAGGGCCGAAGCGTGTAGTCCTGTGTGTACACCCCAAACGGGAGCACGGTGGCGCCGGTGCGAATCGCCATGCCCATCGCCCCATTTTTGACGTCGTCGAGGTCGTTGTTTTTGAGCCGCTGACCCTCCGGGAAAATGCCCAGTACCTCGCCGTGTTTCAGCGTCTTCAGCGCCTTTTTAATGGCGGAGATGTCGTTTTTTCCCCGGTTGATGGGAATGGCGCCCAGCGCCATCAGAACCCAGCTTTTAATGGGGTTTTTAAAGAGTTCGATTTTGGCCAGCGTCTTCATTTTTCTCGGGAAGTTGGAAAAAAGCAAAATGGGCTCAAGCTGGGAGATGTGCTTTCCGCAGACGACAAGCGGCCCCTCCATGGGGATAGGTCCCTCATAAGTGATTTTGACCCGGAAAAACAGGTTGATGGGCCGCGTGAGCAGCTGCATGAGCCTATAAAACATCGGCAAGCTTCTCCCTGATCAGTTTTTCAACGAGGTTGACGGACTGCGCCTTGGTATTTCCGGTCGTGTCGAGCAGCACGGCGTCGGGCGCCTGCCGCAGGGGCGCCGCCTCGCGGGTCGAGTCGCGCTCGTCCCGCTCCAGGAGGTCCTTGAGCACCTGCTCATAGGGCATTGTAATACCTTTTTCGGCCAGCTGCATCTGCCTGCGATAAGCCCTGTCCTCGGGGTGCGCCGTGAGGAATATTTTGAGGTCGGCGTTTGGCAGCACGACGGTGCCGATGTCCCTGCCGTCCATGATGCAGTTGTGGGCGGCGGCAAAACGCCGCTGGGTGTCGAGCAGAAATTCCCGCACCTTTGCGATTGCCGAGACGGCCGAGGCGTAGTGCGACATCTCGTGCCGGCGAATTTCCCCCGACACGTCCTCATCCCCTAAGAAAATGTGCTGACCGTCCGGCTCTAAAGTGATTGAGAGCTCAATTTGGGGCAGCAGGGCCAGGACCGCGGCCTCGTCCGTGGGCTCGACTCCGCGGCGGAAAACGAAAAGGCCGATGGCCCTGTAAATGGCGCCGGTGTCCACATAGGTGAAGCCGATGCGCTGCGCCACCTCTTTGGCGATGGTGCTCTTCCCCGCCCCGGACGGGCCGTCAATGGCGATTGTAATGCTCATGAAACACAGTCCCCCGCTTATTATACTGACATTCCGGCCAGCCTGCCGGTGGAAAAGGCGATCTGCAAATTAAAGCCGCCGGTCATGGCGTCGAGGTCCAGCACCTCGCCGGCAAAATAGAGGCCTTTTTTGAGCTTTGACTCCATGGTCTTGGGGTCTACCTCCCTGGTCGGGACGCCCCCCGCCGTGACGATGGCCTCCTCAATGGGCCGTGTGCCGGTGACGGTGAGCGGCAGAGCCTTTAAAAGAGAGACGAGGCCCTCCCGCTCCTGTTTTTTGACCGAATTGACCTTTGTTTCAGGCGCGACTGCGCAGAGTGCCACCACGACGGGAATGAGGCTTTTTGGCAGCAGTCCGCCCAGGGCGTTTGCGAAGTCGCGGTTTTGGAGCTCTTTAAAATCCCGCAGCACCCTGGCGTCAAGCTGCGGGATGGATAAAGCCGGCTTCAAGTCGATTTCGGCTTTATATGTTCCCCCCCGCAGCATGGTGGAGGCCGAGAGGGTCAAAGGCCCGGAAATTCCAAAGTCGGTGAAGAGCAGTTCCCCCTGCTCGGAGAAAAGGGATTTCTTGCCCTCCCCAAAGACGGTCAGCCGCACGTTGCGAAGGGAGAGCCCTTCGAGCTGCCGGCACCAGTCCTCGGCGCAGACAAGCGGCACAAGCGAGGGGCGCGGCGGCACAACCTCGTGCCCCGCCTCTCTGGCAAAGCGGTACCCGTCCCCGGTCGAGCCGGTCAGCGGATAGGACAGCCCGCCGGTCGCGATGATGACGGCGTCGGCCTTAGGCAGCTTGTCAATTTCCTTGCGGACAAACTTGACCCCGCCGGCCTTGGCGTAGCGCACCAGGGCGTCCCGGATGTCGACCGAGCGGTCGGAGGCCGGAAAGACGCGCTCCCCCCGCTCGACTTTGAGCGGCACGCCCTGCTCCTCAAAAAAGGCCCTCGTGTCCTCACAGGAAAAAGCGGCCAAGGCTGAGTGCAGGAATTTGGGCGAGCCCGTCACATAATTCAGAAATTCCTCGGGCGCGCAGGCCGTCGTCACATTGCAGCGGCCCTTGCCGGTGATGAGCAGCTTGCGGCCGGGAAATTTATTTTTCTCGTAGAGCGTGACGTCAAGGCCGCGGGCGGCGGCTGTCCCGGCCGCCATGAGCCCCGCGGGGCCCCCTCCGATGACGGCGACGCTACGCATGGTTGCACATCTCCCGCAGGACCTCCTCCGGCGTTGAGACCATGGCCATATCGTCTTTATCCCTCACAAAGCGAAGGGCCGCAAGGCGCCGGGACATCAGCGGGTTTTTGCAGAGCACTTTCGCAAACCCCAGCGGCAGCGTGAAGTTTGCGACGGCCCTAAGCAGCGCGTCGTATATGTCGAGTCCCGGGATTTGCTTTTTTTCGAGGATGTCCAAAATCACAAGGGCGCCGTCCTCCGACGTGAACCGGCACAGGCCTGCGACTTCGCCGTCCTCGAAAAGCGAAAACTCCTCGGGGGCCGTCTGTTTTAGCG
>DATMXT010000074.1:0-3676 GCA_035561375.1 Terriglobales bacterium
GCGGCGGGGACAGCGCCGAAACCGCGGCGCTGCTCATGAAAGTCATGCCGCTGATTTCCCAATACGCCGACGGAGACAGAGACCCAAAGGTGCAGCTTCTGTTCGCGCTGCGCCCTTATTTGACGGGCGACCGGCGGGATAAGCTGGAGGACGCGGTCATGTTCCTCAAACTGTCCCGGCTGATTGGACCGGCAAAGGAAATGTTCGAATAGCATAGGAGGTGACACCATGTACAGCCGCAGCTTTGGCGACGATGAACAAAATTGGAACGTAAATTCCCGCGACGGGGAAAACGCGCCAAAGCGTCAGCAGCAAAAGCAAAGAAGTGAACAGCAAGACAGGACAAAGAGCTCCGGCTCGTCCAAACCGAAGTCCGAATCAAGACAAAAACAAGAGAAGCGGCAAGAGCCCAAACAGGAGACAAAACAACGGAAAAAGCAGCCTCCGAAATCGGAGCACTCCGAGCGGGGAGGGCGAAAAAAAACACCGTCCCCGCCGCCGGCGCCCGTCAGAAGCGATGGGGGAATTCTTGACAAGTTATTCTCGGGAGACTTCCCAACACAGGACCTGCTGCTTTTGGGACTCATTTTGCTGCTCATCATGGAGGACGCCGACGACGACATCCTCATCATACTGGCCGTGCTGCTCTTCGTGGGTTCGTAGCGGCCGCTTCTAAAAGAAATCCACAATGCCGCCGAGCTGCGTAAAGTCCTCGAAAAAGGCGGGGTAGGACTTTGCGACCGACTCGGCCCCGGCAAGTTCGCACGTTCCCGTGCAGGCCGACGCGACGGCCGCCGCCGCCATTGCCGTGAGGTGGTCCCGGGAGACATCGGCCCGGCCGCCCGGCAGCGATGTGCGGCCGACAATGCGAAGTCCCTCCTGAGTGACTTTTATGTCGGCGCCAAGCCCCGAGAGCGCCGCGGCTAAGTATGCCTGTTTGCCGTCCCCGCCGTCCGTAGGCCGGCGGGTGCCGGTGATCAGGGTGACGCCGCGGGCAAAGCAAGCGGCTGCGGCGAGCGCGGGAACGAGGTCCGGGAAGTTGGAGGCGTCAATGGTCTCCCCGCGCAGCGGGCCGGCTGTGATGTGTCCGCCTTTTCCACCCGCTCCCATTGACAGGAGCAAGGAAGAGATACACCGGTCCCCCTGGGCCGACGTCGCGTCAAGCCCGCGCACATGGGCGTCCCCGGCGATGGCGCCGGCCGCGAGCAGCGCGGCGGCAGCCGTCCAGTCGCCGCCGACCTTATACGTACATCCCATATAATTTTGCGGTTTTACGCTGAACTCCACTTTGCCGGCGGCCCGGTTTTCAGTGTAGTAGACGCCAAAGCGGGCGGCGATGTACCTTGTCAGCTCGAGATATGTAGCGGACTCCGGCGGGGCCGTGAGCCGCACGACCGAGGGGCTTACGAGCAGCACGAGCGCCTGCAGGAGCCCCGAAATGAGCTGAGAGCCGACATTTTCCGGCAGGAGATACCTGCCGGGGCGAAGCTTGCCCGAAAGCAAGAAATCATTCCCGTCCTTTGTCAGCCGGGCGCCAAGGGCCGGCAGCACCTCATCGTAGGGCTCGGCAAAGCGGCCCGCAAGCCGCGGTGAGCAGACAAAGCGGACAGGCAGTCCCAGCACCGCGTAAATCGGGACCAAAAACCGCAGCGCCGCGGCACAGTCCCCGCAGTCGACCACGAGCGGGGAGGCCGGCGTATAGATGTCCTGCCGCGGCCGGAAGACTCTCGCTGTAAAGCAGTCGACCTGACTTTTTGTCCCCCGCACCGGCGAGAGGGCGGCGCTGCGCACCGTGAGCTTTTTGTCCCCCTCCGTGAAGTCGGCCAGGGGCTTTAACCCCTCCAGCGTTCGGCGCACATCCTCACAGGCGGAAAAGCCCTCGATGACCGTCTCCCCGACCGCGAGGGACGACATGATGAGGGCGCGATGGAGCTCGCTTATGGAGGGCGGGGCGGTTACTGCGCCCCGCAGCGGGGAGGGGGTGATGCGCGCTGTGGCCATTTTGTCCACCTCACATCAGGAGCCGCCGGTAAAAGCCGTCCTCCGACAGCCTGCCGACCACCGAGACCGACAGCCGCTCCCCGACGATAATGTCGTCGATGACTGCGGCAATCGCCCCTTGGCCGACGGCGTCAATCTCGGCCGTCAGCTCCTCCACGGGGCGGATGCGGCCGTACTGCATATAGTCGCGGGCGTTGAAGCCCATGCGGGAGTAAGTGCTCTCAAATCCGGTCACAAGGCCGGTCTTAATCTGCTCGCGGGCCAAGAGCAGGTCGTCCTCCGTCACGCCCTCCGCCTTGAACTTGCGCAGCTCCTCAATGATGACGGCCGCGGCCTGCTCCTCGGCCGATTTTTGTTGGGCCGAGTAAATCATAAAGAGGCCGGCCCCCTCGTGGGCCGAGACGAAGGAGGAGACGGTGTAGACAAGGCCGAGCTCTTCCCGCAGCCGCTGGAAGAGCCGGCTCGACATCCCGTCGCCCAGAATGCTGTTGAAGACCAAGAGCGCCCGCATGCGGGGGTCGCCCCTGCCGTATGCCGGAAAGGCGAAACAGAGGTGGTTTTGCTCAATGTCTTTTTCCTTGAGCGCAACCGACTTGGTGTAAATGGGGGAGACGTCGGGCGCTTCGACCGCCGCTGGCGGTATTTTGCCCAGGGTATTCTCCAGCTGGTTCATCACGTCCGCCCGGTCGAAGCTGCCGGCCACCGAGACGATGAGGTTGGGCGTGGTGTACCGCCTGTCCATATACGCGAGGATGGCCTCCTTATCAAAGGAGTTCACGGCCTTTGCGGTGCCGAGAATCGGCCCGCCCAGCCCCACGGTGCCCCACACCGACTCGACCAGCCGGTCGACGACGAGGTCGTCCGGCGAGTCCTCGACCATGTTGATCTCCTCGCAGACAACCCCCTGCTCGTTTGAAATGTCCTTTTTGTCAAATTTCGAGTTCATGACCATGTCGGCTATGATGTCGAGGGCCTCGACGGCGTGGCAGCTCATGGTCTTTGCATAAAAGACCGTGTTCTCCTTAGATGTGTATGCGTTGGCCTGGCCGCCGATGCGGTCGAACTGGCGGGCGATGTCGTTTGCCGAGCGGGCCGCGGTGCCCTTGAAGAGCATGTGCTCAATGAAGTGGGAGATGCCGGCCTCCTGCGGCAGTTCGTTGCGGGAGCCGGTGTTGACATATATTCCGGCCGAGACCGAGCTGTAGAAGTCGATGTTCTCGAGCAGCACCGTGATGCCGTTTGAAAGCCTTGTGATTTCGACCATGGTCGCCTCCATAAAAATAAACGCTCAATTTCCACTGAATAAAAAATAAGGCGGGACCGGCTTGTCCCACCTTATATTTTACCTGAAGCGGCCGGATATGTAAAGGGCGGGCAAAAGCCCGCCCTTTGGGTGTCGAAAAACCTGTGGGGTTTTCCGCCGGGTAATCTGTATCACAGCTCGCGGGTCGCGTAAATGCGCAGCGAGATCATATAGGAGAGAGCAAAGGCCGCAATGGCGATAAACGGAAAGGCGATCACGGCGGCGGTGGCCGCCTGCTCTGAGAGCTCGATTCCGGAGCGGATGAACAGCATGAGCCCCACGACCGGCAGCGAAAAGATGGCGAACATCATAAGCCGGCTCTTTTCCACGCCGAATTTGTACACGAGAGGCAGGATGGCGGCGTTGAAGAAC
>DATMXT010000075.1:0-3645 GCA_035561375.1 Terriglobales bacterium
AAATTATATCAAAAGCGGTGTGGCTCATAAAGCCACACCGCTTTTTTGCGGTCCGCTTGCGGGAAAAGGCGGGCGCAGGTAAAATAATCCTGTGCCCTGTGAAACGCCGGGGGAAAAACGGGCAGTAGAGAGGTGAAGGGCCTTTTGGGGCCGACATGGAGGTGAGCGCGGGGAGGACGACCGGATCGTGGAGCTGTACTGGGCAAGAAGTGAAGAGGCGATTGCCGAGACCGCGGCCAAGTACGGGGCGTATTGTCATGCTGTGGCGTATGGCATCCTGTCCGACGAGGAAGACGCGCAGGAGTGCGTGAGCGACACATACTTTGGCGCCTGGAACAGCATGCCGCCCCACCGGCCGGCGCTGCTGCGGACATACCTTGGAAAAATCACCCGCCGCGTCTCCTTGAAAAAGTGGCGGGACAAGGGCCGCGCCAAGCGCGGGGGCGGCCAGGTGCCCCTCACCCTCGGGGAGCTTGAGGACTGCGTCCCCTCCCCCCTTTCTGTGGAGGAGGCGGTCGCGGCAAAGGAGCTTGGGGCGGCTCTGTCCCGTTTTGTCGCAGGGCTTCCCGAGACCGAGCGGCGGGTGTTTTTGCGCCGGTACTGGTATTTCGACCCCATTGAGGACATCTGCAAAAGTTTCGGTTTCAGTGCGGGCAAGGTCAAATCCATGCTCTTCAGGACCCGGGCAAGGCTGCGGGACTTTCTGCAAAAGGAGGGATTTTGAGTGGACGCATTTGAACTTCTCGAGGCGATGAACCTGATCGACGACAAGTACATCGAGGAGGCGTGGGATACCGGCGCATATGCAAAAGTCTCCATTCTGAGGCGCGTCCCGTTTGTCGCCGTCCTTGTCGCGGCGGCTCTGACGCTCTGCGGATTTACGGCCTATGAGCTCGGCTGGCTCGACGGATGGCTGCAAAGGCCCTCGGGAGACCCGGTCGAAACCGTGCGCACCGCCATTGAAAATCAGATGGAAAAAGCCTACACCATCGAGGTACGGGTGCTTGAGATCGCGGTCGACGAAGGGGAGACGGCGCGGGTTGCGGCCATGTACGCCGGCAGCGAGCTGGCGAAGTCCCGCGGCTGGACCGACGAATACCTGGACGGCCGCTTTCTCGTCGTGCGGGCGAGTTACTACGTCCGGTACGACCACACAAAGACCTTTTTGCCCGACGGCAGCACAATTCAATACTTCTACCTGACTCAGGACGTGAAGACCGGACGCTGGACCATTGTCGACAACACAAGCCCCGACACAAATTAGCGCTCCCGGCTGAGAAAAAGCCGCGCAGACACCTGCCCGCGCGGCTTTTTCTCATATGTATCTGTCCTCTGCGCGTCAGAATGGGCGGGTGGTCTGATAGATACAGAGCGCTCCGCCCTGATTGTGGGCCTCCGGCATGGTCAGCTTGCCGTTCAGCACATCCAGCAGATAGGAGACGCAGTACTCGCCGAGCTCTTTGGGCGAAATCCCCTCGGAAATAATGCGCCCGCAGTTGATGTCCATGTCGCCGCCGTCGCCGCCGACCGATTCATAGGTCACGGGGTTGGAGCAGAGCTTGATGACCGGCGCCGACGGAAAGCCGATGGGGTTGCCGCGGCCGGAGGAGAAGAGCGCGACCTGGGCGCCGCAGGCAAATAACCCCGTCATCGAATCGGTGTCGTAGCCGGGTCCGTCCATGATGATGAGCCCCTTGAGGCTCTCGGGAATGGGGTCGGCGTAGTCGATGACCTCCATGATGGTGCTGGTGCCGCCCTTGCGCACGCAGCCGAGCGACTTCTCCTGGATGGTCGACATGCCGCCCTCCATATTGCCGCGGGCAATGACGCGGGAGGCCGTCGGGCCCATGACCTTGCGCACCTCTTCCTCGGTGTCGTAAATGATTTTGTAAATCTTGTCCGCGACCTCTTTGGTGGCGGCGCGGGCCGCCAGCAGGTGCTCGGTGCCGACAAGCTCGGTCGTCTCGGTCAGGATGGAGGTGCCGCCGTTTGCCACGACCCAGTCTGAGACATAGCCGATGGCGGGGTTCGCGGTGACGCCGGACAGGGCGTCGGAGCCGCCGCATTCGGTGCCGAGAATCAGCTTGCTGATCGGAACATCTTCGCGCTCACACTTTTTGGCGTCTTCAAGGAGCTTTTTGGCGGCCTCAATGGCGGCGACGGCCACCTTGTCGCTTCCGCCGTCCTCCTGGATGACGCTGGCGAACACCGGCTTGCCGCCCGCGGCCACCTCGCGGCCGACCTGCTTGGCGTCGTCGGCCTCGCAGCCGAGTCCGATGATGATGGCGGCGTAGTTGTTGGGGTTTTTGCAGATGCCGACGATGGTCTTGTGAAACCGCTCGGCCTCGCCCACGGCGCCGCAGCCGTCGGTGTGGATGAGCGGGATGACGCCCGGAACCTCTCTGGCAATGCGCTCGATGACGCCGTTGGCGCAGCAGGTGGTGGCCACCGCAACGACATGGTTTCGCACGCCGACAGAGCCGTCGGGCCTGACATATCCTTTAAAGGTGATCATGTGTTTTTCCCCCGTCACTTCATGATTTTTTCCGAGTCGATGTTGTGCACGTGCATGAAATCGCCCTTTTTCACATCGCTCGTCGTATAGCCGATGACCTCGCCGTACTTGATGACGGTGGACCCTTCGGGCAGGTCCGCAAGCGCCATTTTGTGCGGAGTCTTGACGTCGCCCCTCGCACAGACGGTGACGCTTCCGAAATCTACGCTCTCGCCGGCAAAGACGTCCTGTATGACGACGCCGACGTTGTCCTTGGGGTCAAGCTGAATACCCTTTTTCATAGTTGTCCTCCATAACACTTTTAAACGGTGAAATTCTTACACCAGATGGTCATAAATCCGTTTTGCAGATTTCTTTCGGCCGCGGTCTCCCTGCCGCAGGCCGTCTCCAGCACCAGCCCGTGCAGCCGCGAGGCCAGAAGCCCGGGGTCTCCGAGGCTGCCGTCCCCCTCGCTGCCGTTGGCGTTGAAGTCGAAGTCGCAGCGCTGGGCGCCGTAAATCCGGCTGTTGGACGCGATTTTGACAACTGAGGCGATGGGGACGCCGGCCGGCGTTCCGCGCCCGGTGGAAAACAGGATCATTTGAGCCCCCGAAGCCACGAGCCCCGCCATGGAGTCGGTGTCCTGACCGGGGCCGTCCATGATGACAAGCCCGTGTTCGTCCGGGACCTGGCCGTAGTCGAGCAGCTGCAAAATGGGGGTGGAGCCGCCTTTTTTGATGCAGCCCAGCGACTGCTCCTGAATGGTGGTGACGCCGCCCTCCAGCGTGCCGACCGAAAGGCCCCGGCCGTTGTAAACGTGAAAAAACCCTGATCGGCGGTGATAGGTGTCCCGAATGAGCTCGGTGAGCTGACAGCCGAGCTCCTCGCTGACGAGCTGCCGGCGCAGCACCTCCTCGGTGCCGACCATTTCGTCGATTTCGGTCAGAATCACGGTGCCGCCCGCAGCGGCGATGCGGTCCGAAACCAGCCCCATCACGGGATTGGCCGTGATGCCCGACATGGCGTCGGAGCCTCCGCACTCGAGTCCCACGATGAGCCGGCTGTCGTCCATGGGCACCCGCTCCATGCGCTCGGCGGCCGCCAGAAACTCGCGGGCGGCCCTGGCCGCCTTTTGGGCCGTGGGAACCGAC
>DATMXT010000076.1:0-2095 GCA_035561375.1 Terriglobales bacterium
CACCGGAACCCGAGCCCGAGCCCACGCCTGAACCGGAGCCTGCCGGCACCGAGTACACCGCGAAGTCCCAGGGCTTTGGCGGCGACGTCGTGGTCACCGTCACCTA
Source organism: Terriglobales bacterium (assembly GCA_035561375.1). GTDB lineage: Bacteria > Bacillota > Clostridia > Oscillospirales > Feifaniaceae > DATMXT01. Next base: position 107 of record DATMXT010000076.1, read on the forward strand.
TGTGGACGGCGCCATGACCAAAGTCCAGGCATGGGGCGACAAAGAAACGGCCGGAATCGGCTCCAAGGCCATTGAGGAACTGCCGGCCAAAATTCTGGCCGCCAAGAGCGCCGCGGTTGACGGCGTGGCCGGCGCCACCGTGACTTCCGGCGCCGTCAAGGCCGCGGCCACCGCCGCAATTGCCGAGGCCACCGGAACAGCGGTCGCCCCCTCCGGCATGAAGGCCGGTACTTATCAGGCGGGCTATCGCGGCTACACGAGCGAAGTCGTCACCGCGGTCACCGTCGACGCCGAGAAAATTCTCAAAGTCGAAGTCCTCTCGCAGGCTGAGACTGTCGGCATCGGCTCCTACGCGCTGAATCAAATGCCGGCAGACTTTGTCAAGTATCAGACCGTCAATGTCGACACGGTCGCCGGCGCCACCGCCACCTCCATGGCCATCAAGTCGGGCGTCATTGACGCGCTGCGGCAGGCCGGCGCAGACCTCGACGACTTCGCAGCGGCGCCCCCCGCCGCCACCCCCACCGACGTAGCCCTTGAGGCCGACGTCGTCGTCATCGGCGCCGGCGCCGCGGGCCTCACGGCCGGCGTCAACGCGCTGGAAAACGGCGCCTCCTCGGTCATCGTGGTCGAGAAAATGGACCTGCCGGGCGGCAACACCATCCGCTCCTCAGGCTCCTGGAATGTCTCTGGACATCCGACCCAGATCGCCAACAACGCCGCGCGCGCCAACATTGAGACCTTCATCGCCACCACGATGGAGGGCGGCCACTACACCAACGACGAAGCGCTGGTGCGGTACATGATTGAGAAGTCGGCCTTTATCACCGACTGGATGACCGAAATCGGCTTCGCCGTCAGCTTCGGCGAGGGCTACGGCGGCGCCTCGGTTCCGGGCGTCGCCCGCGGGCTCATCATCGGTCTGCAGGAGAAGTTTGAAGCCCGCGGCGGCAAGCTGATGCTGGCCACTAAGGCCACGCAAATCACAACCGACACAGCCGGCGCGGCAAGCGGCATCGTCTGCACCGGCGCCGACGGCGGCACCGTCACGGTCAAGGCGGGAGCGGTCGTCGTCGCCACCGGCGGCTACGGCTACAACCTTGAGATGTGCGTCGCGCTCGACCCCAACCTCAAGGGCTTTGTCACCAACAACCACCCCGGCGCCATGGGCGAGGGCATCACAATGGCCACCGCCATCGGCGCCGCCACCGTGGACCTGAATGAAATTCAGACCCACCCCACCGTCCATCAGGCGACCGCCAACATGCTGACCGAGGGCTGCCGCACCGCGGGCTCCCTGCTCATCAACCAGTCCGGCAAGCGCTTCACCAACGAGTGCGGCTTCCGCGACGTCGTCTCCGAGGCCATTCTGGCCCAGGAGGGCAAGTACGCCTACCTGCTCATGAACGAGGCGATTGTCAACTCCAACGTCAACATCGCGAGCTATGTCCCGCTCGGCACCCTCATTCCGGTCGGCGACCTTGACGGCGCCGCGGCCTTCATGAAGGTCGACCCCGCCGTCCTCAAGAACACGGTCGAGACCTGGAACGGCTATGTCGCGAATAAGCTCGACCCCGAGTTTGGCAGCAAGTTTGCCTGGTACCGCGACCTCTCCGAGGGCCCCTACTACGTCTCGCAGATCGCCCCCGGCATCCACCACACGATGGGCGGACTTAAAATCAACACCTCCACCGAGGTCCTCAAGGCCGACGGCACCGCCCTGCCCGGACTCTTCGCCTGCGGCGAAGTCACTGGCGGCGTGCACGGCGGCAACCGCGTGGGCGGCAATGCCATTCTCGACTGCCTCGTGTTCGGCTACACCGCCGGCGCGTCTGCGGCAGCCTACGCAGCAAAGTAATTGCAACCTGTGAACATGACCTGACCGCACAGCAAACGGCAAAAGGCCGCCGCAAAGCCATAGCGCTTTGCGGCGGCCTTTATTTTTGCGCACCGCACGGGAAAAGTTCGCCAAAAAATACACAAGATGAG
>DATMXT010000077.1:0-3157 GCA_035561375.1 Terriglobales bacterium
AGATGCTATTACTTGTTTTTTTACAGTTCCTTTGCCGTCTCGTAGAGCGCCGCCCGCTCTTCAGGGGAAGTGGTGCGCGTCAAAATGGCGGCGATGGCGAGAATGCCGAAGATGTTGCAGCCAAAGCGCAGCAGCATGAAACGGGTGCCGAGGTTGCCGGCTTCGAAGAGCAGCATGGGGATTTTGGTCGTCGACCAGGCGCCGATGAAAATGAAGACATTTGTCAGGGACACCCCTTTTTTGAACAGGACGCCGGCGACGGGAAAGGCGGCATAGAGCGGTCCCGCCGCGGCCGACCCCATGACAAAGGCGATGAGCGCCCCTTTGGGGCCGGCGCCGTCCCCCATATACTTCATCATGGTCTCCCGGCCGACCCAGACGTCGAGCAGCCCGAGCAGGATGAAAATGGGGATGACGATGGTCAGCATCTCGACGAAATTGTCCTTGGTCAGGACAACCGAGGCCTTACCCACCGCGGGATTGACGGCGATGAGGGCGAGGTTTGCCGCCAGAACGGCGAGGGCAAATTTGTAGCGCCGCAAAAGCGCTTTCACTTTCATGCGAGGAGCCCTCCAATCACAAGGGAGATGACGGCGGCAAAGCCCAGCGCCAGCAGGTTTCGCCGCACGGCGAGCTTTTTGCCGAAATATTTCGTCTCAACCGGCAGCGTGACGACGCCGACCATCATGAGGGTGGTGACGAACATCGTGATCTGGCCGTAGCCGGCGCCGGCCGCGAGCAGCGAGGCCGCCAGCGGGAAAGCGACAAAGCCGGGAATGAGGGTGACCGAGCCGATGGCGGCGGCAAGGAGATAGCCCGCCGCCCCCGACCCCTGCCCCAGCAGCCGGGAGATGACGGATTTGTCGAGCACCGACAGCATCATGCCGATGAGCAGGATGACACAGAGAAACTGCGGCAGGATGTTCTCAAAGGACTTCCACGCCTTCTTTAAGGCAGTTTTGGTCTTGTCTTTGTCTTTGAGCCAGGACAACCCCAAGAGCAGGGCCGTGGCGCCGTAGAGAATGTGATTGAACATGTCAGCGCCCCCCTCTGCCGCACCGCCCGGCGGGCCCGCCGTGTCCGCGGCGGCAGGCCGCCTCCACGTCCTCGCCGCACCGCCCCTGTCTGCGGCAGGCCTCGTGCTCGGCGGCCGGAGGCTCCTCCCGCAAAGTGTCCGCCAGCTCCGTGAGACGGGCCGACAGCGCCCGCAGCGCGCCGCGGTTGACCTCATAGTGCATGAAGTAGCCCTGCCGCGTCGCCTCGAGCAGCCCCGCCTCCCGCAGCACTTTCACATGCTGTGAGACGGCGCCGGGCGTAAGCGTCAGCGCCCCCGCCAGCGCCCGCAGACAGTAGTTGCGGCGCAGCAGCAGCCGGACAATGGACAGCCGCGTCTCGTCGGCCAGCGCCTTTAAGGCCGCCAGTTCCTCCATAAAATAAATCCCCCTGTATATTTGATTTAGCGATTGCTAAATCAAATATACAGGGGGCGCGCAGGTAAGTCAAGACTTAATTAAAATATTTATCCCGAAATCAAAATCCAGAGCCCCGAGGCCGCCATGAAGGCGTAGACCAGCTTTCGCAGGCGGTCGGGGTCGAGCCTGTCGAAGAGCCTCACGCCGACCGCCATGCCGAGCACAAGCCCCGCAAGGGCCGGCAGCGCCAGCATGAAAACCTGCCTTGTGAGGAGCCCGTTTGCCAGCCGCACCGCGTTGGTGTAAACGCCCGTGACGAGGAAGAAGGCCTGCAGCGTCGCCATGTAGGCGGCGTTGGAGCCTGTCGCCGACAGGAAATAGACCACCATGGGCGGACCGCCGATGGCGAAGAGCCCGCCGGTGACGCCCGAGACGGCGCCGGCCGCCCCGCCCTGCGCCGGGCCGCCCCTGATGCGGACTTTGCCGGCAAAAAAGACGAAGTAGGCCGCAAGCGCGATGAGGAAGGCCCCCATCGGCCGGCGTAAGGCGTCGACCGAGCTGACGGCCGCAAGGCGAATGGCGAGGAAGCTCATCACAAAATAGGCGGCGAGGCAGGGGGGCAGCAGCTTCCACTGCACCCCCTCGCGGTAGCGCCAAACCGAGGCCAGCGACTGCGCAAACGTGATGACGCCGGTCGCGGCGACGGCCAATGTGAGGTCGGGCACAAAGAGGGGCAGCACCGCCATCAGCACAATGGCGTAGCCGAATCCCGTGACGCACTGGATGACAACCCCGGCAAAGCTTGCCGCAAATACGGCAAACAGGAGCCCGGAGGACAGGGCGTAAATCGGGACTGAGGCGGCGGTCACTTCAGTTCAAAAAACTTGGAGTCAATCTCGTCTCTCAGCTTTGCCGTAAATTCCGCCACCGGCATGGCCCCGAGGTCGCCCTCCGAGCGGGAGCGCACCGAGACGCAGCCGGACTCAATCTCCTTGTCGCCGACCACCAGCATATACGGAATTTTCTGGAGCTGGGCTTCGCGGATTTTCAGGCCCATTTTTTCGCTGCGGGCGTCGCACTCGGCACGGAAGCCCGCGTCCGCAAGCTCCTGCGTGAGGGAGAGCGCGTATTCGTGCTGTTTGTCGGTGATGGGGATGACCATGAGCTGCACCGGGGCAAGCCAGGCCGGGAAAGCGCCGGCGAAGTGCTCGGTCAGAATGCCGATGAACCGCTCCATCGAGCCGAAGACCGTGCGGTGAATCATGACGGGGCGGTGCTTCTCGCCGTCGGCCCCGATATAGGTCATGTCGAACCGCTCGGGCATCTGGAAATCGAGCTGGAGCGTGCCGCACTGCCAGGTGCGGCCGATGCTGTCGACGAGGTGGAAGTCGATTTTGGGCCCGTAGAACGCGCCGTCGCCCGGGTTGACGGTGTAGGCGATTTTACGGCTGATGAGGGCCTCCTCGAGCTTGTGCTCGGCCAGATTCCAGGTCTCAATCTCGCCGATAAAGTTTTCGGGACGGGTCGACAGCTCCACGCGGTACTTGAAGCCGAAGACCTGATAAATGTGGTCGATGAGGTCGATGACGCCTAAAATCTCGGCCGGAATCTGCTCCGGGGTCATATAGATGTGGGCGTCGTCCTGCGTAAAGCAGCGCACCCGCATGAGGCCGTGCAAGGCGCCCGACAGCTCGTGCCGGTGGACCACGCCCATTTCGGCCACGCGCTGGGGCAGGTCGCGGTAG
>DATMXT010000078.1:0-5420 GCA_035561375.1 Terriglobales bacterium
CGTTTAAAAAATAAGGCCAATTAAATGCCGCCCGGCAGCGCGAATTCATTTCGCGCGGTTAGGGCACCGCTGACCTGGCGGAAAACCCGCAGGTTTTTCGACAAGCTAACAGGCTCTCCGGTTTTCCAGAGAGCCTGAAGGTTTTTAAGAGGGATTATTCCTCGTCCTTGACCGCTTCGTCAATGACTTTCTGGGCGACGTTCGGCGGAGTCTCCTCATAGCGGACGAACTCCAGCGTGAAGGAGCCGCGGCCCTGGGTCATGGAGCGCAGGTCGACGGCGTAGCTCGCCATTTCGGCCATCGGCACTTCGGCCTCGACCTGTTGCAGGCCGTCCGCCGGATTCATGCCGAGGATGCGGCCGCGGCGCTTGTTGACGTCGCTGATGATGTCGCCCATCTGCGAGTCGGGAATTTGCACTTTTAAATTTCCGATGGGCTCCAGCAGGACGGGGGAAGCCGCCGCCATTCCGGCCTTGTAGGCGAGGCCCGCGGCCACTTTAAAGGCCATTTCGGAGGAGTCGACATCGTGGTACGAGCCGTCGACGAGGGTGGCCTTGAGGTTGACGACCGGGTAGCCGGCCAAAACACCCTTCTGAATGCAGTCGCGCAGGCCCTTTTCAACGGCCGGGAAGAAGTTCTTGGGCACCGAGCCGCCGAAGACGTTCTCTTCGAAGACGAGGTCCTCGACCTCGGGGTTGGGCTCGAACTCAATCCAGACGTCGCCGTACTGGCCGTGGCCGCCCGACTGCTTCTTGTGCTTGCCCTGAACCTTGACCTTCTTGCGGACGGTCTCGCGGTAGGGCACGCGGGGGTCCTTGAGCTCGACGCCGGTGCCGAACTTGTTTTTGAGCTTGGAGACCAGCACGTCGAGGTGCATGTCGCCGATGCCCGAGATGACCTGCTGCTTGGTCTCGGAGTTGATGCCGAATGTGAAGGTCTTGTCCTCGTCGGCAAGGCGCTGCAGGCCGGAGCTGATTTTATCCTCGTCGCCCTTGGCCAAAGGCGTCACGCACATGGAGTAGCAGGGGGCCGGGAACTCGATTCCGGGCAGGACCGTCTTGCTGCCCTGCGCGCAGAGCGTGTCGCCGGTCGAAGTCCCGGAGAGCTTTGCGACAAAGCCGATGTCGCCGCAGCCGATGGCGGGGGTCTCGACCTGCTTTTTGCCGCGGATGAAGTAGAGCTTGCTGATTTTCTCGGTCGACTCGGTCGCGGGGTTGTATACGACGCTGTCGGCCTTCATGGTGCCGCTCTCGACTTTGAAGTAGGACATTTTTCCGACAAAGGGGTCGGCGACCGTCTTGAAGACGATGGCGGCAAGCTCCCCACCCTCCTTGCAGTTCTTGACCGCGGGCGAAGGCGTGGCGTTGACGATGGTCGAAAGCAGGTCGATGACGCCCTCGAGGGAGACTGCCGAGCCGCAGCTGATGGGGGCGATGGAGCCGTCCGCAATGCCCTGCTTGAGGGCCGCGATGGTCTCGTCGCGGGTGAAATGCTCGCCCGAGAAGAACTTCTCCATGAGCTCCTCGCTCTGCTCGGCGATGGTCTCGCTCATCATGTCCCAGAGCTTGTTGACCGCCTCGCCCATGTCTTCGGGCAGCGGCTTCTCCTCCGGCACGCCGGCCTTATATGTCCGCATCTTCCGGTCGACAAAGTCGATGATGCCCACCATCTTCTCGCCCTCCATGACGGGGGCGCAGATGGGGCAGACCGAGATTCCGAACACCTCGCGCAGCTGCTCGACGACCTTGAAGTAGTCGGCATGCTCCTCATCGAGGCGGCTGACAAAGAAAATTTTGGAAAGGCCGGCCTTGGATGCGTATTCCCATCCCTTTTCAGTGCCGACGCCCGGGCCGTCGCGTCCCGCGACACAGATAAGGGCTGTCTCGGCGACCCGGATTCCCTGCATGACTTCGCCGACGAAGTCAAAATATCCGGGCGTGTCGATCAAATTGATTTTAAAGCCCTCGTACTCGACAGGAGCGATGGTTGCCGATATGGAAATCTGGCGTTTGATCTCTTCGGGATCAAAATCGCTGACGGTGTTTCCGTCGGCAAGCCTGCCGAGCCTGTCTGTGCCCTTGGTCAGAAAGAGTGCCGCTTCGGTCAAGGCGGTCTTTCCGGCTCTGCCCTGCCCCAGCAACACCACATTTCTGATTTTGTCCACGGGATATTGTTTCATTACACGACCATTCCTTTCTCGCCCTATATATTCAAGATTTTAAAAAAATCTTCAGGTTTATAGCGTGCCACAAAATATTATAACATGGTGCAAATGCAATTGTAAACATTTATTTGCTCGGAAAAACCCCGATTTTCCACGCCCTTTGAATGCTCAGCGTGAAGTTGATTCCCCGCGTCAGGTAGGTCATGAGGATGTAGGCCGAAATGCCCATTTCGGGCAGCAGCAGCCAGAGTCCCGCGACGTCGATGATGGCCGTGAAGATGTTGTACTGCATGGAGCGCACCTGCTGGCCGAGCCCCTTTAAAAATCCGTCCACAATTGTGTCAAGATACATGACCGGCACAAGCGGCGCAAAGAGCCGGATATACGAGCTGACGGCGTCGGTGTGGTAGACGGCCCACGAGAGCTCTCCGGCGAAGTACCACAGGCATATGGCCGAAATGCAGGAGAAGGCAAAGGCGATGCCGGTCATGCGGCGGATGATGTACCGCGTGTTTCGCCGCCTTTTCCGGCCGAAGCTCTCGGCCACCTCCGGCACGAGCAGGCTTGAGACCGAGACCAGCAGCACCGACGGCAGCGTCATGACCGGCATGGCCATTCCGGTGATGATGCCGTAAGTGGAGAGGGCCACGGTGGCCGAGCTGCCCGAGGCCCGCAGTCCCGCCGGAATGATGAGCTGCTCAGTCGTCACCAAAATGGAGCGGACGACTGAGCCCGTGGCGTCCGGGACCGCGATTTCAAGCACCCGCTTTAAGGCCGAGCCGCCCCCGCGCTCGCCCTCGGCCGTGAAGTTGCGGCGGTCGGCGAAATAGAGGACGGCGAGCGTGATTAAAGACGCCGCCTCCCCCACCGCCGTGCCCACGACGATGATGGCGCAGGCGCCCTGCGGCGTGGCGGGCTGGAGCAGGGCGACCCCGCCCATGGCCAGCGCCATTTTGAGAATCTGTTCAAAGAGCTGCTCCGCCGCGTGCGGCAGCGTGCGGCGCATGGCGATGAAATAGCCCGAAAACGCCGCCGATATCGATAAAAACGGCAGGCTCGCGGCCAGTATCTTCAGGCAGACGGCGGTGTCGGCGTCGCCGAGCAGCCGGGTCGCCACCGGCGTTGCCGTCGACCAGAGCAGCCCGGCCGCAACGGTCGAGCAAAAGGCCGCGTAGAGGCAGCAGGCCCGCATGGCGCTTTTGACGCCTTTTCGCCCCTCGTAGCACCCTGCCGCCACGACAAGCCGGGTCGCCGTCAGCCGCACGCCGGCCGAGCCCAGCGTGACTGCCAGCATGTAGACCGACATGATGAGCTGATAGAGCCCGACGCCGGCCGCCCCGATGTGCCCGGCCAGCCACGATTGAAAAACGACGCCAAGCCCGCGCATCGCGGTCGCCGCCGCCGTCATTATGAGGGTATTGACAAAAAACTTCTGCGCGCGATCCATTTCCCCACCTCACACCATGTATATGACAGGCAGGCAGGGTTTACCGCAGGCGGGCGCAGATAATTGTCCCTCTTTGAAGATAAAAACCGCGGCCGGTGCGGCCGCGGCTCACTCATTGTGCATTTTTGCTTTACCGGTCTCTGTCGAGCATGGCCGTGGCGAGCTCGGCCAGATTTTTGCCCTGAGGGAATTCCCATGCGGCAAAGACGGCTTCCGAGGTGCGCAGCGCCGCCTCCCTGCGGGCCTCCTCAAGGCTCATGACGGTGGCGAAGGTCGCTTTCCCGTTGCGCGCATCCGAACCAATCTCCTTCCCGAGCGCGGCAAAATCACCCGTGACGTCGAGGAGGTCGTCGACAATCTGGAAGGCGATTCCGAGCTTTTCTCCGTACTCGGTGGCTCCCTCGACTTCCCGCTCCCCCGCGCCTGCGGCCATGGCGCCGATGACGCAGGCCGCCCGGATGAGGGCGCCGGTCTTCATGGCGTACATTTCCCGCATCTCGTCCGCCGTCAGCGTTTTATGCCGCTTTTCGCTCTCGACGTCAATCGACTGGCCCCCCAGCATACCAAAGAGCCCCGCCGCCTTTGCAAGTTCGGCGGTACAGGCGACGGTGCGCTCAGGCGGAAGCGGCGCAGACAGCGCCACTCGAAAAGCCTCGGTTAAAAGCCCGTCGCCGGCGAGGGTCGCCATGGCCTCCCCGTAGACCTTGTGGTTTGTGGGCTTGCCGCGGCGGTAGTCGTCGTTGTCCATGCAGGGCAGGTCGTCATGGATGAGGGAATAGGTGTGAATCATCTCAAGGGCGGCCGCGAGCGGCAAAACCGCCCCCGTGTCCCCGCCGCAAATGCGGCAAAACTCCATCATGAGATAGGGGCGCAGCCGCTTGCCACCGGCCTCAAGGCTGTATGCCATGGCGCCCCGCACCGTCATGTCGGAGGGCGGGAGCGCCGTCTTCAAATAGGCCTCAAACCGGGCGACCGTCTCCTCCATGTTTTCAATTTTCATACCGGCTCCCCTTGCTGTGGCATCGGCGTTTTGACGACTTCGCCCCCGGCGTCCTTGACAAACATCATGACTTTCTGCTCCGCGCCGTCGAGCAGCTTGTTGCAGCGGGCCGTCAGCGAAACACCCTCCTCGAAGAGGGCGAGTGCGGCCTCGAGCTTGGCGTCCCCCGATTCGAGCAGCTTGACAATCTCCTCAAGTCTCGCCACGGACTCTTCAAAGCCCAAATTTTTATTTTCCATCGTACACCTCCGTGACGGTCGCGTTTGCGCCGCCTTTCGCGAACATGATCTCAATTTTATCCCCCGGGGAAAGCTCCGTGCGGGCCCTGACCGCGGCCCCCTCCCGCAAAATGACGGAATACCCTCTTCCGAGCACCGCAAGGGGGCTCAGTGCGTCAAGCTTTCCGGCCGCCACTTCAAGCCGGCGGCGGCGGCGCGCCTCCTGCAGCCGCATGGCCGCCTCAAGCCTTGCCGTCATGGCGACGACCGCCATGCGCCGGTCGTCAATGTAAATTGCGGGACTTTTGAAGACCCTTCGGGAGGCAAGGTCCGCAACCTTTGTCCGGGCGCTCTGAAGTCTTGTCCTGACCAGCGCCAGCAGCCTCGCGTCGAGGTTTGCAAACCGGGTCTTTAAGGTCATGGTGTCGGGAACCGAAAGCTCGGCCGCGGCCGACGGGGTCGGCGCCCTGAGGTCGGCCGCAAAATCGGCAATCGTGAAGTCTGTCTCATGCCCGACGGCCGAGATGACGGGCACTTTGCAGGCGGCGATGGCCCTGGCCACCCCCTCGTCGTTGAAGGCCCAGAGCTCCT
>DATMXT010000079.1:0-5470 GCA_035561375.1 Terriglobales bacterium
AGGTCATCATTCTGGATAAGCTGTTCGGGTCTTTGAGCACCGCTTCCAGCTTGGCCATATCGTCGTCCGATATCTGCCTGAGCATCCTGTCGATTTCGCCGGGGTCCATCTGACGCACCTTATCCATGGCCTCCTGACCAAGCGACTTCTGGGCGGCCTTTATCAGCTTCTCATCAACCTTCGGGTCGATCCGGTTCCTCTTATTCATCATCGCGCACCTCCGTTACACTTATTTTATGCACGAAAACAGGAGGCGTTACCTTGACACTGCTAATTATTTCCGACACCCACGGCGTAATTACACCCGCGCTGCGCTGCATTGAAACGCACCCCGAGGTCACGGGGATCATTCACCTGGGCGACACGACGGCCGACGCCCGGCTTATTGCCCGGCAGTCGGGGCTCCCGGTCACCGCCGTGCTCGGCAACAACGACCGGGGCGAGCCGGGGCCCGCCGAGCGCAAAGTCGTGTTCGGCGGCGTGAAAATGCTGCTCATGCACGGGCACACCCGCTTTGTGGAGCGGGGGCTCGCAAACGCCCTGACGGTGGCCGCCGAGGCCGGCGCCGACATGCTGATGTACGGCCACACCCACTTTTTCTACTACCGGGTGCACGAAGGGCTGCATGTCTTAAATCCTGGCTCCGCCGGCGGCGTCAAGGTGCTGTCGGCCACCGCCGCCCTGCTCGAGGTGGAGGGGGGCGAGGTGCGCTCAGTGGATATGCTCACGCTGTGACAGGCGGCCAACCCCCCGCAAGGAAGAATTTTGACTTGACAAAACCGCCTCCGTAGTTTATAATTTAGTAAATTACTAATTTATAAACTATGGAGGCTTCCCCATGTCAGAAAAAATCCCAACTCTCTTAAAACACAAGCCCGTCATCATCAGCCCCGACTACGCCGCAGTGGACGGGCGCTGCGCCGGCGCGACCGACGTGCAGGGGCTTTCGGTCGGCCTTGCCCAGTGGAACGACCGCGGCAAGGTCGACGCTTCGGCCAAGGTGTGGCGGCACACCGGCGGCAAGTGGTCCCGCCAGTCGGAGGAGCTTCCGATTCACCGGGTGCTCGACCTCGCCATCTTCACGGTGCGCTCGCTTGATTATCTGCGGGAGGCCTATCACCTCTACGACAAGGGGCACCCGGAAATTGACCGGGTGGGGCTTCAGGGCGGCGCCATGACCGTGGCGCTTTGCACAGACAACGAAAACCTTGACGAGGATATGAAGCTGCTGATGGCGGCCATAGCCAAAGACGACGAGCTGCTCGGCGAGCGGCTGTCCACCCTGACAAGGCTGCTGGAGGACATGGGCTATGGAAAAAGACCGCAGGCGTGAGCTGACGGCGAGCTACAAAGCCAGCGACGCGAAAAAGGCGGGCGGCGTCTGCGCCATTGCCAACACCGTCACCGGCAGCCGGCTGCTCTTCGCGGCCCGCGACATCAAAGGGGCGGAAAACCGCTTTTTGTTCTCGCAGGCGACAAACTCCTGCTCCTACTTAAAACTCGCGGAGGAGTGGAAGCGGTACGGCCCGCAGGCCTTCAAGTTTGAGGTGCTCGAGACCATCCGCCAAAAGGAGGGCGAGACGCCGGCCGAATTTGCGGCCGAAGTCGACGCGCTGCTTGAGATGTACGAAAATAAGTAACAGGCAAAACAAAGCCGCCCCATTGTGAAACCACCCCGTAAGGCAAACTGAATACGGAAAAGCGCCTCATTTCCGAAGTCCTTGGAAATGAGGCGCTTTAACACATGGAGGGGCAAGCATAGCGTCCGGCTGTACGCCGAACACATTTGAATGGGTCGCTGCCCACACCCCGTGAGGACAAAAGGAGTGCATAAGCCATGAAATGCGAGCGATTCAACATCCGCATGACACCCCAAGAAAAAGCTGTGACCATCAAGCAGTGCAAAAACCGTATGAAATCAAGCAAAAACGGACACCGTTGTCAATACATGGCGTCCGTTTTACTATGCTAATTCTATATCCTCTGTTTTTAGCTGTTCTTCGGAAAACCGCCTAAGCCGCCGTATATTTGAAATTCACCGTTTGCATCTATCGCACCCCTTATGAACGCTCCGTTTGTTTTTGCAATCGCCCCGTATTCGGAGCCGGTACTACCGTCCTCGCCAAAAGTAACTTTGAACAGATATACATCCGCGCCTTTGATAACACTTTCTTTTTCAAATACTGCGGTGAACTTGCGGAAACCGGAATTGATATAGGCCGTGTTTATCTGTCTTTCAGCCTGTTCACGAGAATCAATGGGTTGCTCATTAAACTCGGTTTCGGGCATCGGGTATAACGCCCGGACAGCGTTTAGCAAGTCTGAGAATACTTTGCCGTCATACTTGTTGAGTTCTGGGAATCGCGAGTGAGATACTATTTTACCTTCGGCATCAAGTTCAAACAGCACATCAAAATCTCCGGCCACTTCATACGCACCCAAGGATGAATTGAATTTTACGGGGAGCAGGTAAACGCCCCCGGCACGGAGCAAATTATTCGGGTCATCCATAGTGCAGCCGCCGATCAGCGTTTGGCGAATGAGGATTCTGTTGCCCGTGGAAATCGTGTAGTCATCCCATTGACGGGTTCGTATCCTATCTCCGATTGTTCCCGCATATTCGGCGATGGCAGTTTGTATATTATCGCCGTCCGGCGCTATTTTGTGAACATTTGGAACGATTATGAACGCATCGGCGTAATCTGCGAGGTCTTGAAGTGTTTGAAATACAATGCGGTTTGCCTCATTGTGGCTCTCGGTTTGCTCTTGAAGAACAAAATTTTCAGCAGCTAACCCGCGCCAATCGTCAGGCTCAGCATAGCAAGCCGCGCTGTTGGCTTCTTCCTCGATTTTGAGAGATGGTTTGCCAATAGTGCTATCTCCGGTGATATAGCCGGGATTGCCCGGTTCGTCGCCTGTGAACGGGTTCAGCGGGCGAAGTGCATTGTAGCCGAGGAACACGCCTGTCATCACTGCCAGGCAGGCCGCTATGGGCATAGCTCGCTTCAGCCGCGGTGCGAATGTCATGACACGCACTTGTCTATTGCTTTTTGTCACATCGGCATCTTCGATATAGCTTTCATCAATGCCGCCGACCGCTTCGTATAATCCCTTGCTGTTCATACGATAATGCCCTCCTGTTCAAGGTGAGTTTTCAGGTTCTTTCGCATCCGAAAGAGAATGGATTTTGCTTTACTTACGGACATTCCGAGGTCACCGGCAATTTCTTCCAACGTATCGGTGTGCCAATATCGGCGCACAAAGAGCCGTCTGTTGACGCCCGGCTGTTCAGCGAGAAAGCGGTTTAAGGACTCCGTTATGCTTGCAGCTTCGATTTGCCGCTCCACGCCTGAGCCGCCGTCTGACAGCAATTCTTCCAATTCTGCCAATACAATGTCAAACTGCCCGCCTCCGCGCTTCTCGGCCTGACGCTTTTCCCAAACGTGCAGAGCCAGGTTGCGCGTGATTCTACCGAGAAAAGCCGACAACTTGTTTGGACGTTCCGGAGGGATAGCCGACCAAGCGCGAGCGTAAGTGTCATTGACGCACTCGTCAGCATCCTCGTTATTATCGAGGATGTTCATCGCGATTTTGTGGCAGTATCTTCCGTAAACTGCCGCTGTTTCAACTATCGCCGACTCCGACCGCTCCCAATACAGGGTTATAATTTGCTCATCGCTCATGCTATTCCTCCTTCCGAACCTGTTTGAAAGACCTTTCGCTTATATAGACCGATAATTTCATCGCAGGTTGCGCGGAAAATTAAAAAGGCTCTAAATACAAACGTGGTTTCACTTCGGCTCACACCTCCAAGTTGGCCCGAAGTCTGATACACTATTATTGAGCGGAACCTTCGTGATTCTTCAACGAAGAGAAATGTCATTCTTCTGTCGCTCCCTTTGCTCAACTCACGCTTACGGGGGACGCTACAGAAGCAATTTCAATGCCAACGCCGCTACAGCATCCAATACCGGTCCCGCCGCATAAGAAAAAAGACAGGGCGGACAGCCGAAGCTGTCCGCCCTGTCACGGGGATTTATACCCGGTTCAATTTTTTGTCCCTATGATACGGCCTTGTTTCACAAAACCCTGTAGAGCGCCGTCGCGTCGTCCTTGCGGACGACTTCCGGCGTTGCGAGCACCTCGACTTTGAGGGACCGCTCGCCGAAAGTGATCTCAATGACGTCGCCGGGCTTCACGTCGTAGGCAGGCTTCACCACCCGGCCGCCCACCGTCACCCGCTCCCCTGCCGCCGCCTCGTTTGCGACGGTGCGGCGCTTGATGATGCGGGAGACCTTGAGATATTTGTCGAGTCTCATTTTACCAGAGCATCAGCTTGTTCGCCTCTTCGCGCAGCGAGGCCCTGAAGTCGGGGTGGGCGATGGCGATGAGGTTGTTGACGCGGTCTCTGACCGTGCGGGCCTTCATGGGGGCTACGCCGTACTCGGTCACGATGTAGTCGATGTTGTTGCGGCTCATGGTGACGATGGCGCCGGGGGTCAGCATGGACTTGATTTTGGAGAAGTTGGTGCCGTCCTTCTTGGTGCCGGCCGAGGCCATTGCAATGATGGACATGCCGCCCTTGGAGTGGATGGCGCCCTCGGCGAAGTCGTTCTGGCCGCCGGTGCCGGAGAACTGGCGGGGGCCGATCGACTCGGAGGAGATCTGGCCGACGAGGTCGACCTCAATGCAGGTGTTGATCGAGACCATGTTGTCGTTTTGGGCGATGACCCACGGGTCGTTGACGTAGAAGGTCGGCCGCATGTAAATCGTGGGGTTCTCGTCCATGAAGTCATACAGCGCGCGCGAGCCGTTGGCGAAGGAGCCTATGAGCTTGCCGGGGTGCAGGGTCTTCTTCGAGCCGTCAATGACGCCGGCCTCGGCCAGAGCGGCCAGGGAGGAGGTGACCATCTCGGTGTGGACGCCGAGGTGCTTCTTGTCCATAAAGGCCATGGCGACGGCGTCCGGCACGGCGCCGATGCCGAGCTGAATCGTGGAGCCGTCCTTGACAAGGGCGGCGACGTTGGCGCCGATGGCCTTATCGACGTCGGTCAGGACACCTGGGTCAAAGCCGGGGGTGGAGCGGTCGGTCTCGACGACGGCCGTGACCTGAGAGATGTGAACTTCATACTCGCTGGCCACCTTGGGCATATCTTTGACCACTTCGACGATGACGACGTCGGCCGTGGGCAGGAAGGCCTTCTCCCAGCCGCCCAGCGACAGGTTGAAGTAGCCGTGCTTATCCATGGGCGTGCCCGAGGTGATGATGACATTGGGCTTGTTGACGTCGTAGTACCGGGTGTAGCAGGCATGCAGGTGCATGGGGATGAGGGAGGCGTGGCCCGTGGGGTGGAGCTTGCGGGTCAGGCCGCCGTAAAAGTTGGTGGTGACAAAGAACTTATCGACATAGGGCTCTTTGACATACTCGTAGTCGCCGCCGCCGCCGCCATACAGGGACACCTCGTTGATC
>DATMXT010000080.1:0-18988 GCA_035561375.1 Terriglobales bacterium
AAATAAGTCAATTAAATGCCCCCCGCGAAGCGCGAATTCACTTCGCGCGGGAAGGGCACCGATTGCTTGGCGGAAAACCTGCAGGTTTTTCGCCATTCTTAGGGCAGGGCGTATAAAGCCCTGCCCATTTTTTGCAGTTTGGCCGCTTGACGAAAAGCGGCTTTGCTGCGTACAATATCCGTGACAAGAGGTGATATGATGAAACGCGCGCTTGCCCTGGCCGGCGGCGGCCCGAGGGGCTCTTATGAAATCGGAGCGTGGAAAGCGCTTCGGGAGCTCGGGTACACCTTCGACATCGTGACCGGCACCTCCATCGGCGCCATCAACGGAGTCCTCATCGTGCAGGACGACATTGAGACGGCCCACCGGCTCTGGGAACAGGTGACGGCCGACAAGGTCATGGTGCATGGGCTCAGCCTCAACTTCGATATGAGCTACTATATTGAAAACAGGGATTCCATCCTGCCCTTTTTCAAGCGGGCCATCCTCAACAAGGGCGTCGACATCACGCCGCTCAAAGAGATGTTCGACCACTATATAAATGAAGATAAGTTTTTCCGCTCGCCCATCGACTTCGGGCTCATGACGGCGCGGTTTCCGTCCCTCACGCCGGTCTCCGTGAGAAAGAGCGACGTCGCGCCCGGCTACCTGCCCAAATGGGTGCTGGCCTCGGCCTCCTGCTTTCCGGCCTTTCCGCTGTGCGAGGTGGACGGCGCATATTACATCGACGGCGGCTACGTCAACCACCTGCCGGTCGACCTGGCCTTTAAAATGGGGGCTGAGGAGGTTGTGGCCATTGAGCTGCGGGCCTGCGCCGCCCAGCACGCCTTTTTCGGAAATCCCTTAGTCACTTTCATTGAGCCCTCCCGGCCGCTCGGCTCCTACCTGAGCTTCGACACCCCCATCATCGCAAACAATTTGCTGCTCGGGTATAACGACGTCATGCGGGGCCTTGGCGGCTATTTTGGCTCGGCCTTCACTTTTGCGCCCTCGCCGTCATGGGAGCGCCGCGAGCGGGAGATTGCCCACACCCTGAGCGACCTTTTGCGGGTTGAGCTCGACAGCAAGACGAGGCTCTTAGGCAGCGCCACCCCATTTGCCGACCGCATGCTTAAACAGGGTGCCGGCGTCGGCAAATCCCCCTCTCACTTCTTCCAGTCGGCCTTAGAGACCTATATGGCCATGTTCGACTACGACCCCTATCCGGCCTACGACGTCGACGCCGTCATGGATGACCTCGTCGACCGGGTGCGGCACAGCGGCGACGAGCGCATCGCCCGCATCGCAAAAGTCAACCGGGTGCTGGAGCGGGGCGAAGTGGAGCCCTGGCTGTACGCCGAGCCGCCCGAAATTCTCCTGCTCGCGGTTTTGTTGATGACGGTATCGTAGTATGGTATAATACCTTTTATAAAAAAAGCTTACCTTAACCGGCAAAGCCGGAAAATGATGTCACGGAGGGCTGTCATGTCTTTTGTCAATAAGATGATTCGGTTTTCCACCGACAGGGTTCGGGGCTTTTCCGCCCTTGATATGGGGCTTTTTAAACTGACGCTGTTCTCTCTCGGCATGCTGTTTGCCGCCTGCAACCCGCGCATCAGCCGGCGGTGCAGAGGGGTCGTCGCGGTGATCACCGCCATTTTGACCGGCACGTTTTTAGGCTACTTCTTCTTTGGCGAGCGGTACTACGAACTTGACCAAAACGGCAGGGCGACGCTGTCCAAAAAAGGCGCCTGACGCGCAGAGTGTCGCCGTCCGGCGCAAAGGGTGGAGACCATGAAATACATCCTCGGAATCGGCACCTCGGTCGTCGACATTCTGGCCCGCGCGCCGCGGGCGGCCGTCGGCAATGAGATGGTGCCCTTTGCCGACTACTCAAAACAGGGCGGGGGCATGGTGGCGACGGCCGTCATCGCGGCTGCCCGGCTTGGCGCGCCCTGCAAAATCATCTCTCCGGTCGGGGACGATGCGATGGGGGAGTTTTGCCGGCAGGACTATCTGCGCCACGGCATCGAGGTCTCCCATGTGCTCACTCAGCCCGGCCGCGAGACCCCCTGGTCCATGTGCATTGCCGACGACGCCACCAAAAACCGCGCCATTTACTCCTATATGGAGAACGCGCCCTTTCTGAGCCTTTCGGAGCTCGACGACGACATGGTGGCAAATGCCGGCTTTGTCCACCTCTATGAGCGCAGGCTCACCTGGCAGCCGGTCGTGATGCGGGTGGCGCATCTTTGCCGGGAGCACGGGGCGAAGCTCTCGGTCGACGCATTTACATACGACCCCTTTTACGATGAGCTCATCGGAGTGAGCGATATCTGGATCACGTCGGAGGACTATTACCGCCAAAAGTACGGCGATACGCCTCTCCGGGAGGGCCTTGCCGACCTGAAGGGAATGGGCCCGGAAGTCGTCATCACGACGCTGGGGGACAGGGGTCTTGCAGGCATCGACGGCGAGGGCTATTTCGAGCTGCCGGCCTTTTCGGTGGCGGTGCAGGACACGACCGGGGCGGGCGACGTCTTCCACGGCGCCTATCTCGCAATGCTGTCCCGCGGAATGGACGCGCGGCGGGCGGCCTTCTATGCCTCGGGCGCCGCTGCCGTCAAGTGCACCCGAATCGGGGGCCGTGCGGCGCTGCCCGACTTTGAGACGCTCGACGCCTTTGTCAAAACCGGCGTCATCGACTACTGTGAACTCGACCGGCGCGTGGAGTTCTACCGAAAGGTTTGACTGAGGCGACAGGAGCCCTCCACACACCGCCTGCCTGCGGCCCTATTCGGTGCTTTTCGCCTTGCCAGCCTTGCTTTGCGTGAGCAAAGCGGCGTCCGCCGTGGCGAAAATGCCTCGAATATTGCTCGCCGGCAGGTGCACAGCAGTTTTCATGGGCCAAAACTCGCCCATGAAAACCGATGCGGGAGAACTCCCGTCACCTTTCAGGAATTTTTCATAGTTTTTCGTGCAAAATTTCAAAAAATACTTGCATTTTTCACCGCATTACTGTATCATAAGAAGGCTTGACAAGTGCGATGAAGCGGGAGGTTGCCGCGAGAGCGGGGAATTTCCGCCGAGTATGTCCGTTAATCGGGCGCGACATAGAGAGCAGCAAGGCGCGTATCAACATCTTATAGATGCTTGTATATGCCCTCGTGATGCGACTTTCTCCGCTGCGGCAATGTGCGTTGCGGCACACGATGAGCGTGGGGATTGGGGTATTTATGTCCGAATTACTGCCGCAGTATTTCGGATTTTTTATGTCACGAAGAGAAACGCCCGGAAGGGTGTTGAAAACTTTCTCTTGTCGCCTTACTCTGCAAGCACAAGAATTATTTAGAGGAGGCAATTGTCAATGGCAGCCAAAGAAAAGCTTCGCATCAGACTCAAGTCCTACGACCACACGCTCATCGACCAGTCGGCCGAGAGAATCGTAGAGATGGCAAAGCGCAACGGCTCCGAAGTTTCGGGCCCCATTCCGCTTCCGACCGACCGCGAGATCGTCACTATCCTGCGCTCCCCCCACAAGTACAAGGACAGCCGTGAGCAGTTTGAAACCCGGACCCACAAGCGGCTCATCGACATCATCAAGCCGTCCCAGAAGTGCGTGGACGCCCTGATGAACCTCGACCTGCCCGCCGGCGTCGAGATCGAAGTCAAACTGTAACGAAGCAAACTGTAACTGCGTTTTCGCAGTCGCAAGGTCATGTTGGGAACCCCCAACCAATAACCAAGGAGGAATCACACGTGAAAAAAGGTATCATCGGCAAGAAGGTCGGCATGACGCAGATCTTCGATGAGAAGGGCAAAATTATCCCCGTCACCGTCATTCAGGCAGGCCCTTGCGTCGTCGCCCAGAAGAAGACGGTTGAAAAAGACGGATACAGCGCCGTGCAGCTCGGATACGAGGACATCAAGGCCGTCAAGCTCAACAAGCCCGAGCAGGGCCACCTGACCAAGGCGGGCGTTGCGCTCAAAAAGTATCTGCGCGAGTTTATGCTCGACGACGCCGCCGAGAAGAACGTCGGCGACATCATTGACGTTGCGGTCTTCGAGGAAGGCGACAAGATAGACGTCACCGGCATCTCCAAAGGCAAGGGATACGCCGGCACCATCAAGCGCTGGGGCGGAAGCCGCGGCCGCGAGACCCACGGCGGCGGCCCCGTGCACCGCCACGCCGGCTCCATGGGCGCCAACACCGACCCGTCCCGCATCATGCCCGGAAAGAAAATGGCCGGACAGCTCGGAAACGAACAGGTCACGGTGCAGAACCTCGACGTTGTCAAAGTCGACACCGAGAACCACCTGCTGGTTGTCAAGGGCGCCGTTCCGGGTCCCAAGGGCGGCCTTGTGGTCATCAAGTCCTGCGTCAAGGCTTAGTTTGAGGAGAAGGAGGATACACAAATGCCTAACATATCCGTACTCGACATGAAGGGCGGCGTTGTCGGCGAGATGACGCTTGCGGACAGCGTGTTCGCGGCGCCCATCAATCAGCCCGTGCTGCACCAGGCGGTTGTCGCCTACCTCGCTAACCGGCGGCAGGGCAACCAGAGCACACTGACGAGAGCCGAGGTTCGCGGCGGCGGCGCAAAGCCGTGGCGCCAGAAGGGCACCGGCCGTGCCCGCCAGGGCTCCATCCGCGCCCCCCACTTCACCCACGGCGGCGTCGTGTTCGCCCCCAAGCCCCGCTCCTACAGAGTGAGCATGAATAGGAAAATGAAGGCCATTGCCATGAAGTCGGCCTTCTCGTCCAAAGTTGCCGCCGGCGAAATGAAAGTCGTCGACAAAGTCGAGCTTGAGGCCATTAAGACTAAGTCGGTCGTCGCATTCCTTACGGCCATCGGGGCCGCCGGCAAGACCCTCATCGTCTCGCCCGAGGTCAACCCCGAGCTGATGCTGTCGGCCCGCAACATCCCCGGCGTCAAAACCACCGTCGTCAACAACCTCAACGTGTACGACATTCTGCGGTACGACAATTTCGTCGTATTGAAGGACGCCGTCTCCAAGATCGAGGAGGTGTACGCATAATGAAATCGAGTTACGACATCATTCGCCGGCCCATCATCACCGAGCGTTCCATGGCGGGCGTTGCGAACAAGATTTACACTTTTGAAGTGGCGGTAGACGCCAACAAGCACGAAATCCGCAAGGCCGTCGAGGAGATTTTCAAAGTGAAGGTCGACAAGGTCAACACCATCAAGGTCCCCGCGAAGCCCCGCCGGGTCGGCGTGCATCCGGGATTCACCACCGTGCGTAAGAAGGCCGTCGTCAAGCTGTCCGCAAACAGCAAGCCGATCGAGTTCTTTGAAGGTATGATGTAAGGGTAAAGGAGGAAGCAACATGGCAATGAAGAAATACAATCCCACCTCGCCCGGCCGCAGGACCATGACGGTCTCTACCTTTGAAGGACTGTCCAAGGTCAAGCCGGAAAAGGATCTGTTGGATAAGAAGTCCAACAACGCCGGACGCAACAGCTACGGCCGCATCACGGTCCGCCACCAGGGCGGCGGCAACCGGCAGAAGTACCGCATCATCGACTTCAAGCGGGATAAGGTCGACATGCCGGCCGTCGTGGAGACGCTGGAGTACGACCCCAACCGCACCGCCTACATCGCGCTCGTCAAGTACGAGGACGGCGAGAAGCGGTATATCATCGCCCCCTATGGGCTGGCCGTCGGCGACACGGTCCTCTCGAGCGAGAAGGCCGACATCAAGCCCGGCAACTGCCTGCCCATTTCGGCCATTCCGGTCGGCACCGTCATCAGCAGCGTCGAGATGTACCCCGGCAAGGGCGCCCAGCTCGTGCGCTCGGCCGGCAACGCCGCTCAGCTCATGGCCAAGGAGGACAAGTACGCCCAGGTGCGTCTGCCCTCCGGCGAAGTCCGTCTCATCCCCATGGAGTGCAAGGCCGTCATCGGCCAGGTCGGCAACATCGACCATGAGAACATGTCGCTGGGCAAGGCCGGACGCAAGCGCCACATGGGCATTCGTCCCACGGTCCGCGGCTCTGTCATGAACCCGGTCGACCACCCGCACGGCGGCGGCGAAGGCCGTTCGCCCATCGGCCAGCCCAGTCCCATGAGCCCGTGGGGCAAGCCGACGCTCGGGTATAAGACCCGCTCCAAGAAGAACAAGAGCGACAAGTTCATCGTCAAGCGCAGAGGCGGAAAGTGATTGAAAGGAGGGGCACGAAAAAATGAGCAGAAGCGTTAAGAAGGGCCCGTTTGTAGAGGCCGCATTACTGAAGCGTATCCGTGAGATGAACGCCGCCGGCGAGAAGCGCGTGCTTCGCACCTGGTCGAGAGCGTCCACGATATTCCCCGACTTTGTCGGGCACACCATTGCCGTCCACGACGGCCGCAAGCATGTGCCGGTCTATGTGACCGAGGACATGGTCGGCCACCGCCTGGG
The DNA here is from genome assembly GCA_035561375.1 of Terriglobales bacterium. Classification (GTDB taxonomy): domain Bacteria; phylum Bacillota; class Clostridia; order Oscillospirales; family Feifaniaceae; genus DATMXT01. The sequence goes on from DATMXT010000080.1 coordinate 6,403, forward strand.
CGAATTCGCCCCCACCCGCACTTTCCGCGGCCACGCCGGCACCAAGTCGTCGTCCGGTGGAAAGTAACCTTGAAAGGAGGAAAACGAAGTGGAAGCAAAAGCAAGTGTAGGCTATGTCCGCATCGCCCCCCGCAAGGTTAAGGTGGTGCTCGATCTCATTCGGGGAAAAGACCTTGAAGTGGCAACCGCCATCATCAGGAATACCCCCAAAGTCGCCTGCGAGCCGCTCGAAAAGCTGCTGAAATCCGCGGCCGCCAATGCCGAGAACAACTTCCAAATGAATAAGGACGCGCTCTATGTCGCCGAAGCCCACGTCGGCCCCGGCCCGATTCTTAAAAGGATTATGCCGCGCGCGCAGGGCAGAGCGTTTCACATTTACAAGCGGACGTCCCACATCACGGTCGTTCTCAAAGAGAAGGAGTAAAGGAGGTATCTTAAGATGGGTCAGAAGGTCAATCCCCACGGTCTGCGTCTCGGAGTCATCAAAAACTGGGATTCCCGGTGGTTTACGTCGGACGACAAGTTCGGCGACCTCGTCGTGGAAGACAATAAAATAAGAAAATATCTCAAGAAGACCCTTTACGCGGCCGGCGTTCCCAACATTGAAATTGAGCGCACCGGCGGCAAGGTCAAGGTTCTGCTGCACTGCGCCAAGCCCGGCATGGTCATCGGCAAGGGCGGCCAGGATATCGACAAGCTCCGCCTCTCCATTGAGAAGATGATCACAAAGCCTGTCCTGCTCGACATCGTCGAGGTCCGCAACCCCGACCTCAACGCGCAGCTGGTGGCCGAGAACATCGCCGCCCAGCTCGAAAAGCGCACGTCTTTCCGCCGCGCCATGAAAATGGCCATAGGCCGCGCCATGAAGCTCGGCGCCCGCGGCATAAAAACCCAGGTCTCCGGTCGCCTTGGCGGCGCCGAAATCGCCCGCACCGAGCACTATCACGAGGGCACCATCCCGCTTCAGACGCTGCGCGCCGACATCGACTACGGATTTGCCGAGGCCGCCACCACTTACGGACGCATCGGCGTCAAAGTGTGGCTCTACCGCGGCGAGGTGCTTCCCGCCGTCCGCCGTCCGGCCGCTGTCAAGAAGGAAGGGGGCAGCAACTGATGTTAATGCCTAAGCGCGTCAAATACAGGAAAGTCTTCCGCGGCCGCATGAAGGGCAAAGCCACCCGCGGCAACGTGATCTCGCAGGGCGAGTTCGGCCTTGTGGCGCTCGAACCCGCCTGGGTCACCGCCAACCAGATTGAGGCCGCCCGTGTCGCCCTGACGCGGTTCACCCGCCGTTCGGGTCAGGTGTGGATTAAGATTTTCCCCGACAAGCCGGTCACGCAGAAGCCCGCCGAGACCCGCATGGGGAGCGGCAAGGGCTCTCCGGAGTACTGGGTTGCCGTTGTCAAGCCGGGCCGCATTCTCTTTGAGATGGGCGGCATTCCGGAGGAGGAAGCCCGCGAGGCCATGCGCCTCGCCATGCACAAGCTCCCCCTCAAATGTAAGTTCGTGAAGCGTGAGGAGCTAAGCAAGGAGGTTGAGTCCCAGTGACAATCAAAGAGGTCAGAGAGCTCTCCCCCGCAGAGCTCCAGAACAAGCTCAAGGATTCCAAGAACGAGCTCATGAACCTGCGGTTCCAGCACGCCGTCAAGCAGCTCGACAATCCGGGCCGCATCGTTGAGGTCAGGCGGACCATCGCCCGCCTCATGACGGTCATCCGCGAAAACGAACTGAAGAAGGCGTAGGGGAGGGTAATAGAAAAATGAGCGACAGAGCTTTTCGTAAAACACGCATCGGCGTAGTCGTTTCGGACAAGATGGACAAGACGATCGTCGTCGCCATCGAGAACCGTGTGGCCCACCCGCTGTACAAGAAGATCGTCAAGCGCACTTACAAGCTCAAGGCACACGACGAGAACAACGAGTGCGGCGTCGGCGACAAGGTGCTCGTCATGGAGACGAGACCGCTGTCCAAAGAAAAGAGATGGCGTCTTGTCAAGATCGTTGAGAAGGCGAAATAGTATGCGGCCGACAAAGCAGGCCGATTCAAGGAGGAAACGCCATGATTCAAATGCAGACCCTGATGAAGGTCGCGGATAACACAGGGGCCAAAGAGCTCATGTGCATCCGGGTACTCGGCGGTACCGGCCGCAAGTACGCCGGCATCGGCGACGTCGTCGTGGCTTCGGTCAAAAAGGCCGCGCCGGGCGGCATGGTCAAGAAGGGCGAGGTCGTTCGCTGCGTCATCGTGCGCACTGCGAAGGGCACCCAGCGCCCCGACGGCTCCTATGTCCGCTTCGACGAGAACGCCGCCGTCATCATAAAGGAAGATAAAAATCCCCGTGGCACCCGTATTTTTGGGCCGGTGGCCCGCGAGCTGCGCGACAAGGACTATATGAAAATCCTGTCGCTGGCGCCCGAAGTGCTGTAAGGGAGGGCGTAACAAACAATGATTAAAAAAATTCACGTCAAGTCCGGGGACACGGTATACGTGGTCTCCGGCAAGGATAAGGGCAAGACCGGCAAGGTCCTCGCCGTCTCCCCCAAGGAGGGCAAGGTCATTGTCGAGGGCGTCAACATCATGACAAAGCATGTCAAGCCCCGCAAGCAGGGCGACGCCGGCGGCATCATCAAGGCCGAGGGCGCGATGTACGCCTCGAAAGTCATGCTCTACTGCACCAAGTGCAACAAGCCCACCCGCGTGGGACATAAAATTACCGGCGACAAAAAAGAGCGCGTCTGCAAGCACTGCGGCGCGACGCTGTAAGGGAGGGGACGGATAATGGCAAGACTGAGAGACGCATACGTCAATGAAATCGCCCCCTCGCTCATGAAGAAGTTCGCCTACAAGAGCCCGATGCAGATTCCGAAGCTCGACAAAATCGTGGTCAATGTCGGCTGCGGCGACGCCAAGGACAACGCCAAGGCCGTTGAGGCCATCGTCAAGGACATCGCCACCATCACCGGACAGCATCCGGTCGTGGTCAAGGCCCGCAAGTCGGTCGCGAACTTCAAGCTCCGCGAGGGCATGCCGGTCGGCGTCTGCGTGACGCTGCGCGGCGAGCGCATGTACGAGTTCATGGACAGACTTTTCAACGTGGCGCTGCCCCGCGTGCGCGACTTCCGCGGAATCAAGGCCACGGGATTCGACGGCCGCGGCAACTATTCCTTCGGACTGAAGGAGCAGCTCATCTTCCCCGAGATCGAGTACGACAAGGTCGAAACCATTCGCGGCATGGACGTCGCCTTCGTGACGACGGCCCAGACCGATGAGGAAGCCCGCGAGCTGCTGACCCTGTTCGGCGCTCCGTTCGCCAAGTAAGAAGGAGGAAACAGATTTGGCCAAGACATCGATTAAGCTCAAGCAGCAGCGGGAGCCCAAATTCTCCACCCGCGCCTACAACCGCTGCAAAATCTGCGGAAGACCGCATGCCTATCTGCGCAAGTACGGCATCTGCCGTATCTGCTTCCGTGAACTGGCCTATAAGGGACAGATTCCGGGCATCAGAAAGGCCAGCTGGTAAAAGGGTTTTGACACTGCCGCGAAATTCGCCGCTCGGCGCATTTCAGACAGCGCAAACAGACCTAAGGCCTGTCTCAGACAAAGGCCACGCAGCTCACAACATTTTAGGAGGAACAAGAGAATGCAGACAACCGACGCAATTGCCGACATGCTGACTCGCATTCGCAACGCGAGCTCCGCCCGGCACGACACAGTCGAAGTACCTGCTTCCAAGCTCAAGGCGGCCATCGCCTCGATATTGCTGGATGAGGGGTATATCAAAAACTTCGAGGTAACCGAGGACGGCCGTCAGGGCGTCATCAAGATTACGCTCAAGTACGGCAAGGGCAAGTCCCCTGCCATCACGACCATCAAGCGCGTTTCCACGCCGGGTCTTCGGGTCTACTCGTCCAGCGACGAGATGCCCAAAGTCATCCGCGGGCTTGGAATCGCCATTGTTTCCACGAGCAAGGGCGTCATCACTGACCGTAAGGCCCGCGAGCTCAACGTCGGCGGCGAGATTCTCGCCTATGTGTGGTAAGGGGGGCTCGACATGTCAAGAATCGGTAAAATGCCCATCGCGATCCCGGCGGGCGTGGAGTTTAAACTCGACGGCAGCCATGCGACCGTGAAGGGCCCCAAAGGAACCCTTGCAATGGATGTCCATCCGGACATGATCGTCAAGGTGGAAGAGGGCGTCATTTCGGTGACCCGTCCCACCGACGACAAAGAACACCGTGCGCTGCACGGACTGACCCGCGCCCTGCTGCACAACATGGTGGAGGGCGTGTCCAAAGGCTTTTCCAGGACGCTGGAGGTCAACGGCGTCGGTTACCGCGCCCAAAAGCAGGGCAAGCAGCTCGTCATGAACCTCGGGTACTCGCACCAGGTCATCGTCGACGAAATCGAGGGCATCACAATCGACGTTCCGGCGCCCAACAAAATCATCATCAGCGGCCCGGATAAGCAGAAAGTCGGCCAGTTTGCCGCAAATGTCCGCGAGTGGCGTCCGCCGGAGCCCTACAAGGGCAAGGGCATCAAGTATGCCGAAGAGATTGTCCGCCGCAAGGACGGCAAGGCCGGCAAGGGCGCCAAGGCCAAATAAGGAAAGGAGAGAGGGACATGATTAAGCGCAAAGACAGCAAAGAGCAGCGCGCACGCCGTCACAGCCGCATCCGGGGCAAAATTTCCGGCACGACCGCACGGCCGCGGCTCTGTGTATACCGTTCGCTCAAAAATATATATGCTCAGGTCATTGACGACGTGACGGGCGCAACGCTCGTCGCCGCCTCCTCCTTGGACAAGGACTTCGACACCTACGGCGGCAACAAGGACGCCGCAAAGGCGGTCGGAGAGGCCGTCGCAAAAAAAGCCATCGATAAGGGCATTTCCGAGGTCGTCTTCGACCGCGGCGGCTACCTGTATCACGGGCGCGTCAAAGAGCTTGCCGACGGCGCCCGCGCTGCCGGACTCAAGTTCTAAGGGAGGAGTATAGAAGGCATGGCAAGAAACGACACAAAGAGTGATTCGTCCGCGCTCGACCTGAAAGAAAAGGTCGTAGCCATCAACCGCGTGTCCAAGACTGTCAAGGGCGGCCGTATTTTCAAGTTTGCCGCCATCGTGGTCGTCGGCGACCAGAACGGCAACGTCGGCTGCGGCCTTGGAAAGGCCTCCGAAGTTCCGGACGCCATCCGCAAGGGCATCGAGGACGCCAAGAAGAACATGGTCAAAATTTCCCTCAAGGGCTCCACAATTCCCCACGAGGTGGTCGGTAAATTCGGAGCCGGCGAGGTTTTGCTCAAGCCCGCCGCTCCCGGCACCGGCGTCATTGCCGGCGGTCCGGTGCGCGCCATCGTCGAGATGGCAGGCATTAAGGACATTCGTACGAAGTCGCTGCGCTCAAACAATCCGCGCAATGTGGTCAACGCCACGCTGCAGGGGCTGATGTCGCTGCGCGACGCCTCGCAGGTGGCCACGGTCCGCGGCAAGGACGTGGCTGAGATTCACGCATAACGGGGGAGGGTATTGACATGGCTGAAAAGACACTCACAATCAAGCTGGTCAAATCCTTAAACGGCCGGAACAAGAAGCACATCGCAACCGCCAAATCCATGTGCCTCTCCCGCCCCGGGGATGTATCGACCCAGCCTGACAACGCCGCAACCAGAGGCAAGCTCGCGCAGATTTCCTATCTGGTAGAAGTGAAGTAACGACCGAAGGAGGTGCAACGATATGAAACTCCACGAACTTTCCCCGCAGGAGGGCTCGTCCAAGGTGACTAAGCGCAAAGGCCGCGGAATCGGAACCGGCAACGGCAAGACCGCCGGCAAGGGGCACAAGGGCCAGAAAGCCCGCTCCAGCGCCAAGCGCCCCGGATTTGAAGGCGGCCAGATGCCGCTTGCCCGCCGCCTGCCCAAACGCGGATTCACCAACGACATGTTCCGCAAGTCCTTTGCCATCGTGTCGCTGTCCGATCTCGACGCCTTCGAGGCCGGCTCGACCGTCACGGCCGCCGCTCTCAAGGAGGCCGGCATCGTCAAGCAGCCGGGCTACGGCGTTAAAGTCCTCGCAAACGGCGAGCTGACCAAGAAGCTCGACGTCAAGCTCCAGGCATACTCGGAAACGGCCAAGGCCAAAATCGAGGAGGCCGGCGGCACTGCCGAGGTGGTAGCGTTATGATTGAGACCATCAGGAACGCATGGAAGGTAGCTGACCTGCGCAAGCGCATTCTGTTTACCCTGATGATCATCGTGCTGTTCCGGTTCGGCTCCAAGGTTCCGGTGCCCTTCCTCGATGCGTCTGTGCTCCAGGCCTACATCGCGGCCAACAGCGGAACCATTTTCGGCTACATCGACATGCTGTCGGGCGGCGCCTTCTCACAGGCCACGCTCTTCGCAATGTCGATCTCCCCGTATATCAACGCCTCCATCATCGTCCAGCTGCTCACGGTGGGCATTCCCGCCCTCGAGAAGCTGGCCAAGGAGGGGGAAGAGGGGCGCAAGAAGCTGACCAGGTACACCCGTGTTCTCACGGTTGTGCTCGGCATGATTCAGGGCTACGGCATGTACGCCGTCCTGAGGAAGAGCGGCGCAGTCAAATTTGACAGCTGGTTTGTCGCCTGCGTCATCATCGCCTCGTTTGCGGCCGGCACGGCACTCCTCATGTGGCTGGCCGAGCAGGTCAACACCAACGGAATCGGCAACGGCATTTCCATCATCCTGTTTTCGGGCATTGTGGCGAGACTTCCGGCGACCCTGGCCGGCGTCTCCCAAAACCTGAAGCTCGGCACCATCCACCTGTGGCTGGTGGCCCTCATCGCCATCGTCGCGGTCGGGCTTATCGCCCTTGTCGTCGTGGTCACGAACGCCGAGCGGCGGGTGCCGGTGCAGTACGCCAAGCGGGTCGTCGGCCGCAAGGTCTACGGCGGGCAGGCGTCCCACATCCCGATTAAAGTCAACGGCACGGGCGTTCTGCCGGTCATTTTCGCGCAGAGCTTCCTGTCCATTCCGGCCACCATCGCGTCTTTCTTCCCGGCGCCGGCCGAGGGCAGTTTCATGGAGAGCTTCCTGAACGCGCTCCAGTACACTTCCCCCGTCTACGCCTGCTTCTACGCGCTGTTCATCATCGGATTCTCCTTCTTCTACATCTCGATGACCTACAATCCCGTCGAGATCGCAAACAACCTGAAGAAGAACGGCGGCTTCATTCCGGGCATTCGTCCCGGCCGGCCGACATCCGATTTCATTGCGAAAATCCTGGGCAAAATCACCTTCTTCGGCTCTTTCTTCCTCGTCTTCATCGCGGTGCTGCCGATTTTGTGCTCGATTTTCCTGCCGGTCAACGTATCGCTGGGCGGCACGACCATCATCATTCTCGTCGGCGTCGCGCTCGAGACGGTCAAGCAAATGGAGTCCATGATGCTCATGCGCCACTACAAGGGCTTTCTTGAGTAAGGGGTGAGGGTGAATCATATGAACATCATTTTACTCGGAGCTCCGGGGGCCGGCAAGGGAACCCAGGCCGCCATTTTGAGCGACAGGCTCGGGATTCCCACCATCTCCACCGGAAACCTGCTGCGGGCCGCCGTTGCGGCCGGCACCGCGGCCGGCCTTGAGGCCAAGTCCTACATGGACAAAGGCGCCCTTGTGCCGGACGAGACCGTCGTTGCGGTTTTGAAGGACCGCATTGCCGAGCCCGACTGCAAAAACGGATTTATTCTGGACGGCTTCCCCCGCACAATTCCGCAGGCGCAGACCTTAGAGCGTCTCGGGGTCAAAATCGACCTCGCCATCTCCCTCGAGGTGGAAGACGCCCTCATTGTCAGGCGCCTTTCGGGCCGGAGAACCTGCCTCAAGTGCGGCGCCACCTTCCATGTCGACAACGCGCCCTCCAAGGCGGGCGACAAGTGCGACCGGTGCGGCGAGCCCCTTGTCATCCGGAAGGACGACGCGCCCGAGACCATTCTAAACCGCCTCGCCACTTTCCATCAGCAGACTGAGCCGCTCAAGGACTTCTACGCAACCATGGGCGTGTTGAAGCTGGTGGATTCCATCGATATCGAGGAGACCACAAAGGACATTCTCCGGCTCCTCGAGGAGGCAGGCAAGTGATTATCCTCAAAGGAAGTGCGGAAATCGCTCTGATGCGCAAGGCCGGCGAAATCGCTTCGGCGGCGCTGCGGCTGGGCGGCATGCATGTCAAACCCGGTGTGACGACCGGAGAGCTCGACAGGCTCATCCAAAGCCACATTGAGAAAGCGGGGGCAATCCCCTCCTTTCTCGGGTACGGCGGATTTCCCGCCGCGGCCTGCATCTCAATCAACGATGTGGTCATTCACGGCATTCCGGGCCGACGGCGGCTCGCGGAAGGGGACATCGTCAGCATTGACGTGGGGGCCCGGTATCACGGCTATCACGGAGACTGCGCGGCGACCTTTCCGGTAGGCGAAGTGTCGCAGGAAGCCAGGAAACTGATTGAGGTCACCCGGCAGAGCTTCTTCGAAGGCCTCAAGTTCGCAAAGAGGGGCTTTCGCCTCGGGGACATCGGCCATGCGGTGCAGAGCTATGTCGAGCGCTTCGGCTTTTCGGTCGTGCGCAGTTATGTCGGCCACGGGGTCGGTGCGGCGCTGCATGAAGAGCCCGAGGTGCCCAACTTCGGCTTTGCCGGAAGGGGCCTGCGGCTGGAGCCCGGCATGACCATTGCGGTTGAACCCATGGTGAACGCCGGCGGGTTTGAAGTGGAGGTCGGTGAGGACGAGTGGACCGTCACGACCTGCGACCACGCTCTTGCTGCGCACTATGAGAACACCATTCTTATTACGGACGGCGAGCCGGAAATTTTGACGGTTCGCAATTTGGAGGTTTAAGGAATGCACGCGATCTCTCCCGGCGATGTTGTACGTTCACACGCCGGTCGGGACGGGGAGAGCTACTTCTTTGTCCTCGACGTAGTCGGCGGCTACGCGCTCTTGGCGGACGGAAAGCTGCGCAGGGTGGAGTCGCCAAAGCGCAAGAACTTAAGACACATCGCCTTCATCACAGACGAGGAGTCCAAGGTGCGCATCAAGATTTTGCGTGGAGAAAAACTGCAAAACGCCGAAATAAGAAAGGCCCTTGCCGCATTGGTCGGGGCAGCGGAGTAGGAGGTTACCACTTGTCCAAAGACGATGTTTTCGAATTGGAGGGCAGGGTCTTAGAGGCGCTGCCGAATGCAATGTTTCAGGTGCAGCTTGAGAACGGGCATGTCATTCTGGCCCATATCTCCGGAAAGCTGCGGATGAATTTCATCCGTATTCTGCCGGGCGACAAAGTCACGGTGGAGGTCTCCACCTACGACCCGACACGCGGCAGAATCACGTGGCGCGGTAAATAACAGGAGGTATTGAAGTGAAAGTCAGACCCAGTGTCAGACCCATGTGCGAGAAGTGCAAAATCATCAAGCGCAAGGGCAAGGTCATGGTTATTTGCACCAACCCCAAGCACAAGCAGAAGCAGGGCTAACGCCCCATTCCAAAATACGGAGGTGTGTAACACAGTATGGCAAGAATTGCAGGCGTCGATCTTCCCAGAGAAAAGCGAGTCGAAATCGGCCTGACCTATATTTTCGGCATCGGCCGGTCGGCTGCCGACAAAATCCTTGAGATGACAGGTATAAACCCGGACACAAGGGTCAAGGATTTGACAGAGGACGACGTCGCCAAGCTGCGCGAGTGCATCGACCACAACTTCCACGTTGAGGGCGACCTGCGCCGCGAAGTGGCGCTGAACATCAAACGGCTCACTGAAATCGGCTGCTACAGAGGAATTAGACATAGAAAAGGCTTACCTGTAAGGGGTCAGCGCTCTAAGACCAATGCGCGCACGAGGAAGGGCCCCAAGAAGACCATCGCGAATAAGAGGAAGTAAAGGAGGGATTGCAAAGTGGCTAAAGTTCAGAAAAAGGCCGCGACGACCAAGCGCCGCCGCGAGCGTAAGAATATTGAAAGGGGCGCTGTGCATATCAGCTCCACCTTCAACAACACCATTGTCACCATCACGGACGTCAATGGCAACGCCATCTCTTGGGCCTCTGCCGGCGAAATGGGCTTCCGCGGTTCCCGCAAGTCCACTCCCTTCGCCGCGCAGACCGCGGCCGAGACCGCCGCAAAAGCGGCGATGGAGCACGGACTCAAGATCGTCGAGGTCTTTGTCAAGGGACCCGGCGCCGGCCGCGAGGCCGCCATCCGCGCCCTGCAGACCGCCGGACTCGAAGTGACCATGATCAAGGACGTCACGCCGATTCCCCACAACGGCTGCCGGCCGCCCAAGAGAAGAAGGGTTTAACCCATACGGAGGTGTAGAGAATAAATGGCAAGATATACTGACGCTGTGTGCAGGCTGTGCCGCAGAGAGGGAATGAAGCTGTTTCTGAAGGGCGACCGCTGCTACAGCGAAAAGTGTGCAGTCACACGGCGCCCCACCCCCCCCGGACAGCACGGCAAGGGCCGTCGTAAGCCCAGCGAGTACGGCGTGCAGCTTCGCGAGAAGCAGAAGGCCCGCCGCTACTACGGCGTTCTTGAAAGCCAGTTCCACAAGTATTTCGAAATGGCTGAAAAGAAGCAGGGCATCACCGGCGAAAACCTGCTCAAAATCCTCGAGAGCAGGCTGGACAATGTGGTTTATAGGTTAGGCTTTGCTATGTCTAGGCCGGAGGCGAGACAGCTTGTCTCCCACGGTCATTTCACGGTCAACGGCAGAAAAGTTGACATCCCCTCGTATCTCGTGTCCGAGGGCGACGTGGTCGCTCTGAGTCAAAAGAGCAAGAGCAGCGAGAAGCTCAAGGTTGTCCTTGAAACCAACTCGGCAAGGCCCATTCCGGCTTGGCTTGATCTCGACCGGGAGAACTCCGTCGGCAAAGTCCTCAACCTCCCCACCCGCGACCAGATCGACCTGCCGCTTCAGGAGACGCTGATTGTCGAGCTCTACTCGAAGTAATCCCCGTTTAATGGCTTTTTCTTCAGCTTCATTAAAGGAGGGTAACGAATGATTGAAATAGAGAAACCGAGACTCGACACGGTCGTCATTTCCGAGGACGGCTCCTATGGCCAGTTTGTCGTAGAGCCGCTCGAACGCGGTTACGGGACGACGCTTGGCAACTCGCTGCGAAGAATTCTGCTTTCATCGCTGCCGGGCTATGCCGCGACTTCCGTTAAAATCAACAATGTCCTGCACGAGTTCACGACCATCGATGGCATTAAAGAGGACGTGACCGAGCTGGTTCTCAACATCAAGGAGCTCATTGTCAAGCTGCACAGCGACGGGGTCAAAATGGCCCGCGTTGACGCGGAGGGCCCCTGCGAGGTCAAAGCCGGCGACATCGTTGCCGACTCCGAGGTGGAAATCTTAAATCCGGACCTCCATATCGCCTGGGTAGGCGAGGGCGGACACCTCAACATGCAGCTCACGCTGTCGGGCGGCAGGGGCTATGTCTCGGCCGACCGCAACAAGGCGAACCTGCCGGCCCAGATTGGCCTCATTCCGGTGGACTCGATTTACACGCCGGTCATCAAGGTCAACTACATCGTGGAAAACACCCGTGTAGGCCAGATCACCGACTACGACAAGCTCACGATAGAGGTCACGACCAACAAGACCATCTCGGCCAAGGAGGCGCTCTCCTACGGCGCGAAAATCATGAGCGAGCACCTCAATCTCTTTATCGACCTCTCCGAAGAGGCCAAGGACGTCAGCGTCATGGTCGAAAAGGAAGACAACCGCAAGGAGACGGTGCTGCAAATGAGCATTGAGGAGCTGGACCTCTCGGTCCGTTCCTTCAACTGCCTCAAACGCGCGGGCATCAATACGGTGGAGGACATCATCAAGCACACCGAAGAGGACATGATGAAAGTCCGCAACCTTGGGCGCAAGTCGCTCGAAGAGGTCATTGTCAAAATCGAGACTTTGGGCCTCTCACTGCGCAAGGAAGAGGAGTAAGAACCTGCCGGAAGTGAATGACAGGTTCAACAATCTGGGCGCAAGGCGTCCAAAAGGAGGTTAAGTGTTATGCCAGGCACACGCAAACTCGGCAGGCCGACAGACCATAGAAGAGCCATGCTGCGCGCTATGGTCACCTACCTGCTTGAGCATGAGAGAATAGAGACCACCGTCACCCGTGCCCGCGAGGTCTCGGCGATGGCGGACAAAATGATCACGCTGGGCAAAGCCGGCGACCTGCACAGCAAGCGCCAGGCGCTGTCCTACATCACGAAGCGTGAAGTCGTCATCAAGCTCTTTGACGAGCTCGGCCCCCGCTACGCGAGCCGCGAAGGCGGCTACACCCGCGTTCTCAAGACCGGCCCCCGCCGCGGCGACGCGGCCGAAATGGCTATTCTTGAACTTGTAAAGTAAAGAGCCTGTATTCATCGCTCAAAACACCGTATCGGCGGCGCTTTTTCCGTCATACTTCGTCAAACCCCCTTGAAATAAACAAATTATTCCTGTGGGAGTTTTCCTTGTCTGACGAAAAAATCGCTCGCCGCTCCGGCATTTCTCATCGATGAACACAGACTCCGGGCCAAGGGGAAGGGGGAGGCGCGGCCTCCCCCTTTTTA